>DATLVG010000065.1:0-20334 GCA_035577625.1 Candidatus Dormiibacterota bacterium | reverse complement strand
GAGCCATCAAAAAATGTCTCGACCAGATGGCGGAGGGCGGAGCGCCGGACCAGATGAAGCGGCAGCGTGGGCGCGTAAACATAGCGCACGCCGTCCTCTTCGTGCCGAACGTGGCCCTTTTCCTCCAGTACGCGGAGTTGGGCGCGTACGGTGGAGTAATGAGGCTTTCCCGGGAGGCGAGAAAGAACATCAGCGACGTTGGCGCGCTCGAGTTTGTAAAGCACGTCCATAATCTGGCGTTCACGACGAGAGAGGGAGTCTGGTTTTGGTTTTTTCATGGCCCTGCTATTTTTCTAGCACTTATGCTAGAAAAATAGCAGGAGGGCATGCGGACGTCAAGCGATTTCTTGCAATTACTTATCGGACCTAAGAGCGCGCTCAGTGCGCCGGCGAGCTGAGCGCTTTGACGAAGTCGTAGAGGAAGGCTTGGCCGTCGTAGAAGGATTGGACGGGGATGCGTTCGTCGCGGCCGTGGAAGCGGACGTCGGCACGATCGATGAAGATGCCCTGGATGCCGTAAGTGGGAATGCCTGCTATGCGGAGGCTGCGGCCGTCGGTGGCACCCATGACCATGTTGGGAACAACGGCGACGCCGGGCCACATTTTTGTGGTGATACGAGTGGCGGCTTCGAGAACCTCGGGGCGGAGTGGCGAGGAGGGGCCTTGCACGAAGTCACCGCCCTTTTTGATCGAGACCTGGTCGTCGGCGAAGACTTTCTTGAGAGTATCCTCGACGTATTCGGGAGAGTCTTCGGGCAGAACGCGGCAGTTGACGGTGGCGGCGGCAAGCTGTGGCAAGGCGTTCACGGCGTGGCCACCTTCGAGCAGGGTGGCGACGCAGGTTGTGCGGAGCGTCGCGTTGAAGGCGGGTGCGAGAGCGGCGACGCGTTGCATGGCGTCCTGCGAGCCGCCGGAGACCTTCAACAAATCTTGTTTTTCGGGGCCGGTGGAAAGTTCGCTCATTTGACGGAAGTAGGCGGAGGTGACTTCGTTGGTTTTGAGGGGAAAATTGAAATCAGCGAGGCGAGTGAGCGCGCCTGCGAGATGGTAGATGGCATTGTCCTTTACAGGCAAAGAGCTGTGGCCGCCTTTGTTGCGGACTTCGAGACGGAAATTCATGACGTATTTTTCGCTGACTTGCAGATAGTTGGCGACATGTTTTCCATCGATGGCTTCGCCCCAGCCACCTTCATTGAGACAAAATTCCGCGTCGATCAAATCGCGATGATTCTTGATGAGCCAGTCGACGCCGTTGAACGGACCGCCGCCTTCTTCATCGGCGGTGAGGGCGACGATGAGGTCGCGGTCGGGAACGAATCCTTCCTTTTTGTACTGAATCAAATTGGCGATCCAGATGGCGGCCTGAGCTTTGTCGTCGCCGGTGCCGCGGCCATAGAAGTAACCGTCCTTTTCGAGGAGTTGAAAGGGATCGACGGACCAGTCTTCGCGCTTGGCTTCGACGACGTCAATATGGGCAAGCAAGAGGAGCGGCTTGCGCTTGCCGGTGCCGTGATAGCGCACAACGAGATTGAACTTTTTGGGGCTGGCGCCATCGAGGAAGATGTCTTTGTCGGGAAAGCCCGCGGCTTTGAGGTGGGCGGCGGCGGCTTCCGCGACGGGTGTGGTGGAGCCAGTCGTGAAGCCGGAGGGAATTTCGATGAATTGTTTGTAGATGTCGCGGGCGAGTTGCTTTTCGGAGTCGGGGCGGGTGGTTTGTGCTGAGGCGAGGCTTGCCAGAGAGAGAAAAATTAGCAGCACGGAGAATTTTGTAATTTTTGGCATGCGGGATTGTTTCACGGGGTCGGGAGATTTCGCAACTTGGCGATGGATGGCGAACGCTTAGATCGAACAGAGATTCCTCTCTGCACAAACCGACCCATTCATCCGAATGAATCTGAAAAGCAAGGGCGTCGGCTTGTTCCGTTCGAAATGACAGCGTCATTGCGGACCAGCCCATTGAAGCGCAGTTTTAGTCGGTGTGGGCGGGAAGCGGGAAACGATGGTGGTGGTGCGCGGCGCGACGGCCACGGAGCCAGAGTTGGAAGCGATCGAGATAGAGGTAAACGACTGGAGTGGTGAAGAGTGTCAAAAGCTGACTCATGATGAGGCCGCCGACGATGGCGATACCGAGAGGGCGGCGGAGCTCGGCGCCGGTGCCGTGGCCGAGCGCGAGGGGCATCGCGCCTAGGAGCGCAGCCATGGTCGTCATGAGGATGGGACGGAAACGGAGCAAGCAAGCCTTATGAATGGATTCAACTGGAGTGAGGCCTTCCAGCGTTTCCGCCTGAACGGCGAAGTCAATCATGAGGATGGCGTTTTTCTTGACGATGCCGATGAGCAGGATGATGCCGATATCGGCGATGACGGTGAGCTCGGTCTTGAAAAGCATGAGCGCCAGGAGGGCGCCGACGCCGGCGGACGGAATTGTAGAGAGGATGGTGATCGGATGAATGAAACTCTCGTACAAGATTCCAAGAATAATGTAGACGGCGAGAACGGCGGTGATGAGCAAGACCAGGACCGAAGATTGAGAATCCTGGAAGGTTTGCGCGGTGCCCTGAAAGCCGGCGTGAACGGTCGGGGGCATATGAAGCTGCGCCTGAACGGCCTGGATTTTTTTGACAGCGTCGCCGAGGGGCAACGTTGGGTCGAGATTGAAAGAAAGAGTGATCGAGGGGATGAGACCTTGATGGTTGACGGAAAGCGATGTGCTCGTGGGCTCGTAGTGCGCGAACGCGCTGAGCGGAACGACTTTGCCGCTGCTGGAAGGCAGGTAAATATGATTCAAACCGTCGGGGCCTTGCGTGTATTGAGGCAGGACGTCGAGAACGACGTGATACTGATTGAGGCCTTTGTAGATGTTGGAGACCTGGCGCTGGCCGAAAGCGTCGGAGAGAGTGTTGTCGACGTCTTGAAACGAGACACCGAGACGTGAGGCGGTGTCGCGATCCACGACGAGCGTACTTTGCAGGCCGCGGACTTGCTGGTCGGAGTTGGCGTCGTTGATGCCGGGAATTTTCTTGATAGCTTCCAGAAGTTTTGGCGCCCATTCGTTCAGATCATTCAGATTTTCGGCTTGCAGAGTGTATTGATACTGCGCGGCACCGAAGCGGCCGCCGATGCTGAGGTCCTGCACGGACTGCATGAAAAGCGCAGCGCCGGGAATTTTTGCGGCTTTGCGGCGGATGCGAGCGATCACTTGATCGGAGCTCATCCCGTCGCGTTGTTCAAGCGGCTTGAGTTGCGCGAACATGCGGCCAGTGCTGGAGCCGCCACCACCGCCGACGAAGGATGTGGCGGTTTCGACGGCGGGATCCTCCAGAACGACGTTCGTGAATTGCTTCAATTTGTCCGACATGTTGGCGAAGGAAGTGTCCTGATCGCCTTGCACCGCGCCGTTGATACGCCCGGTGTCCTGCTGCGGGAAAAATCCGCTGGGTATTTTGTAAAACAGATAGCCGTTGAAGCAGACGGTGCCGATGGTAATGAGAAGCACGGCAAATTGGTGGCGAAGGACTACGCGTAGGCAGCGGTCGTAGAAGCGGACGATGCCGTTGAAGGCGCCCTCGGCGAGGCGGTATGCGAAGTTGTGCTTCCCGTCCTCGTGGCGGAGAAATCGGGCGCACATCATGGGCGTGGTAGTAAGAGAAACCACCATGGAAACGGCGATCGCGACCGTAAGCGTGACGGCAAATTCGCGGAAAAGGCGGCCGACGATTCCGGGGAAAAGAAGAATGGGGATGAACACGGCGACAAGCGAAGCGCTCATGGACAGAACCGTGAAGCCGATTTCGCTGGCGCCTTGCATAGTGGCGGCGAAGGGCTTCATTCCGCCTTCGATGTGGCGGGCGATATTTTCGATGACGACAATGGCATCGTCGACGACGAAGCCCGTCGAGATGGTGAGCGCCATGAGGGAAAGATTGTCGAGACTGTAGCCGAACAGGTACATGACGCCGAACGTGCCGACCAGAGAGAGCGGGACGGCGATGCTGGGGATGATGGTGGCCCAAACGTTACGAAGGAAAACGAAGACGACCAGGATGACCAGCGAGACGGAGATAAGGAGTGTGATTTCGACGTCGTGAATGGAGGCGCGGATGGTGGTGGTGCGATCCATTGCGACGCGAAGGTGAAGCGAGGGGGAGATGGAGGCACGGAGTTCCGGAAGAAGCGCAGTAATGCGATCGACGGTTTCGATCATGTTCGCGCCGGGCTGGCGGAACACGGCGAGGATGACGCTCGGTTCACCAAACGAGAGACCGAGATTGCGAACGTCTTCGACGGAGTCGGTGACTGTGGCGATGTCTTTCAGGCGGACGGGAGCGCCGGGATGACCGGCGACGACGAGCGGCTCGTATTCGTAGGCTTTGAAGAGTTGATCGGTATCGGCGATGACCACGGAGCGTTGATCGTCCGAGAGCGTGCCTTTGGCTAGATTGGCGTTTGCCCCGCGGAGCGCAGTACGAACTTTTTCCAGGCTGATCCCGTAACTGTTGACTTGGTCGGGATTGACGCTGACGCGGACAGCAGGGCGCGAACTGCCCCACGTGAAGACCTGACCGACGCCCTGCACCTGCGCGAGTTTCTGGGCAAGGATGGAATCCGCGGCGTCGTAGATTTCAGCGGGCTTGACGTTCGTTGATGTGAGCGACAACAAAAGAATCGGCGCGTCGGCAGGATTTACTTTGCGATAGCCGGGCTGGCCGGGGAGGTCGGCGGGAAGCTGACTACGTGCGGCGTTGATGGCGGCTTGCACGTCGCGCGCGGCGGCGTTGATGTCGCGATTGAGATCGAATTGGAGAACGACGCTGGTCGAGCCGTAGGTACTCGAAGACGTCATTTGCGTGACGCCAGAAATGTGGCCGAGATAGCGCTCGAGGGGGGCGGCGACGTTGGAAGCCATGGTTTCCGGGCTTGCGCCGGGAAGACCGGCGCCGACGGCGATAGTCGGAAAATCAATTCTAGGAAGCGGCGCGACGGGAAGAAATTTGAACGCCACGGCGCCGGAAAGAAAAATGGCGATGGTGATGAGCGTCGTCGCGACGGGGCGGCGAATGAAGGGCGCGGAGAAGTTGGAGGAAAAGTTCACGCGCTAATCTCCGTGGGCGGGCTCTTCGATGGGATTACCAACGTGAAAGGCGAAACGGTGAGCAAGCCAATCGAAAGCAAGATAAACGACGGGCGTTGTGTAGAGCGTAAGAATTTGGCTCAGGATGAGGCCGCCGACGATGGTGATGCCAAGGGGGCGGCGAAGTTCGGAGCCAACGCCGGTGCCGAGTGCGAGCGGAAGACCGCCGAGAAGAGCAGCCATGGTGGTCATCATAATGGGGCGGAAGCGGAGGAGGCAGGCTTCATAGATGGCGTCGAGCGGGGCTTTGCCTTCGACACGTTCGGCTTCGAGCGCGAAGTCAATCATCATGATGGCATTTTTCTTGACGATGCCGATGAGAAGAATGATCCCGATGAGGGCGACGATGCTGAACTCCGAGCGGCACAAAAGGAGCGCGAGGATCGCGCCGACGCCGGCGGATGGCAACGTTGAGAGAATCGTGATCGGATGAATGAAGCTTTCATACAGAATGCCGAGAACGATATAGACGGTGACGAGCGCGGCAAAGATGAGAATGGGTTCATTCGCGAGCGAATTTTGAAATGCCGACGCAGTACCCTGAAATTTTCCCTGGATGCTGGGCGGCATATTGAGATCGGCTTTGGCTGCGTTGATGGCGTCGACGGCGTGGCCGAGGGAGGCGTCGGGCGCGAGATTGAAAGAGAAGGTGACGACGGGAAACTGGCCCTGATGGTTCAGGGTCAGCGCAGCGGAATCCGTTTCAACTCGGGTGAAGGCGGAGAGCGGAATCTGAGGGCCGTTGGCGGAGTGAACGTAAATATTTTTGAGCGAATCGGGATTTTGCTGGAATTGCGGGTCCACTTCCATGACGACGTGATACTGATTGAGCTGCGTATAAATGGTAGAGACCTGGCGCTGGCCGAACGCGTCGTACAAGGCGTTGTCGATGTCGGCGGGAAGAATGCCGAGGCGCGCGGCCGAATCGCGGTCAATGACGATATTGAGGAGGAGGCCGCCACTGAGATTGTCATGCGCGACATCGCGAAGCTGCGGAAGCTGTTTGAGGCGATCGAGGAATTTCGGAACCCAGGTGTTGAGTTCCTTGGCGTCAACGTCTTCGAGACTGTATTGGAATTGCGTGCGGCTGACGCGATCTTCCACGGTGAGGTCTTGCACGGGCTGCATGAACAGAGTGATGCCGTCAATCTTTGCGAGCTGCGGCTGAAGGCGACGGATGACATCGCTGGCGCTGATCTCGCGGTCGGCGAGCGGCTTGAGATTGACCTGAATACGGCCGGTATTGAGCGTGGTGTTGGTGCCATCAATGCCGATGAATGAGGAAAGGCTTTCGACGGCAGCGTCTTTCAGAATGGTGTCGGCAAGGGCTTGCTGGCGGTCTGCCATGGCGCGGAAAGAGATGGATTGCGGAGCTTCCGAGATGCCGAGGATGACGCCGGTGTCTTGTACCGGGAAAAATCCTTTTGGAACGTAGATGTAAAGAAGGATCGTGCCGACGAGGGTAGCAACGGTGATGAGCAGCGTGGTGGCGCGGTATTGCAGGACGAATTTGAGCGTGCGGCCGTAGAAGGCGATGACGGTGTTGAAGGCGTGCTCGGATTTGCGGAAGAACCAAGTCTGGTCTTCTTCTTTGATGTGGCGAAGGAGTTTGGCGCTCATCATGGGCGTGAGCGTGAGGGAGACGACAGCGGAGACGAGAATCGTCACGGCGAGAGTGATCGCAAATTCGCGGAAGAGGCGGCCGACGATATCGCCCATAAAAAGAAGAGGAATCAGTACGGCAATAAGCGACACGGTGAGGGAGAGAATGGTGAAACCGATTTGTTCGGAGCCTTTAAGCGCAGCCTGGAGCGGCGATTCGCCGAGTTCGATGTAACGGGAGATGTTTTCAATCATGACGATAGCGTCGTCGACGACGAAGCCTGTGGAGATCGTAAGCGCCATGAGAGAAAGGTTGTTCAAACTGAAATTAAGCAGATACATGACGCCAAAAGTGCCGACGATGGAGAGCGGAACGGCAATGCTGGGAATGACGGTGGCGCGAATGCTGCGGAGAAAAAGAAAGATGACCATCACAACGAGGGCGACGGTGAGCATCAACTCGAACTGAACGTCTTCGACGGAAGCGCGGATGGTGGTGGTACGGTCCGTGAGGATATTGACCTCGACGGATTTCGGCAATGAATCACGCAGCTGGGGAAGGATTCGTTTCACGCGGTCGACGACGCTGATGATGTTGGCGCCGGGTTGGCGTTGAATATTCAGAATGACGGCAGGGTTTCTGTTGGCCCACGCAGCTTGCATCGTATTTTCGACGCCGTCGGCGACATTGGCGACGTCGCTGAGGCGGACGGGCGCGCCGTTGCGATACGCAATGATGACGGAGCGATAGGAAGCGCCAGAGATGAGCTGGTCGTTTGCAGCGATTGTGACGGCCTGGTGTGGACCATCGAACGTGCCCTTCGCGGAATTGACATTGGCTGTGCCGAGAACAGTGCGAAGGTCTTCGAGGCTAAGACCGTAGGACGCTAGCGCTGTCGGATTGGCTTGAATGCGAACAGCTGGGCGCTGACCGCCGCTGATGCTGACGAGCCCAACGCCAGGGAGTTGAGAAATCTTTTGCGCGAGATTGGTGTCGGCCAGATCTTCGACGCTGTAAAGCGGAAGAGACTTGGAGCTAAGCGCAAGTGTAAGGATGGGAGCGTCGGCGGGATTGACTTTGCTATAGATGGGCGGATTGGGGATGCCCGGAGGAAGGAGATTGGAGGCGGAGTTGATGGACGCCTGAACTTCCTGCTCGGCAATATCAATGTTTAGGTCGAGATTAAACTGAAGGGTTATGAGCGAGCTGCCGAAGGAGCTCGTGGAAGTCATTTGCTGGAGACCGGGAATCTGGCCGAACTGGCGCTCGAGCGGAGCGGTGACGGACGAGGCCATGACATCAGGGCTCGCGCCGGGATAGAACGTTTGGATCTGGATCGTGGGGTAGTCGACCTGCGGAAGAGCGGAGACGGGCAATTGCCGGTACGCTACGTAACCGACGAGAAGGACGCCAACCATCAGGAGAGTGGTGGCGACCGGCCGTAAAATAAACGGCCGAGAGATGCTCATTGCTTCTTGCCTCCGGCGTGAGCAGCCTTGCCTGGGGACGCAGAGTTTTGTTGCGGCGTTGCACCAGGCGCGGTTGCATCGGAAGCAGAATTGCCCGCGGGCGCCGTGCTCGGAACGATTTTGCTGCCGTCCTGCAATTTGTCCTGGCCGTCAGTGACGATGACATCACCCTGCTTCAGGCCGGAGGACAGGCCTGCGGTATCACCCGTAGTTTGCGCGATCGTGATCGGGCGAATACTTACGACATTTCCCTGCCCCACAAGATAGACGTATGTGCCCTGCGGGCCGCGCTGGATGGCGGGTATCGGAATGAGGGTGAGATTCTTGCGCGTGTCCACGAGGAGGTGGACGTTGACGAATTGATTTGGAAAGAGCGCGTTGTCTTGATTATTGAAGACAGCTTTAAGTTTGTAGGTTCCGGTGGTGGGATCGATTTGATTGTCGATAGTGAGAAGCTTGCCGGAAGTGATTTTGAACGTATTGTCGCGATCGAAGGCGTCCACGTTGAGTTGAACGCCTTTGCGAAGTTTGTCGTAAACCTGCGGGAGTTGATCCTGCGGCAGGCTGAAGACCACGGCGATGGGCTGAATCTGCGTGATGACAAGGAGGCCGTTGGCATCGGAAGCGTGAATAATGTTGCCGGGATCGACAAGGCGCAGGCCCACGCGACCGGAGATGGGCGAAGTGATACGGCAATAGTTGAGCTGAAGTTTGGCGTTGTCGATTTGCGCCTGGTCGGATTTTATGGCGCCGTCAAATTGACCCACTTGCGCTTGCTGCGTATCGAGCTGCTGCTTCGGGATAACGCCTTCCTTGAAAAGAAGCTGGAAGCGCTCGTAATTGGCTTCGGCGTCGCGGCGCTGCGCTTCATCTTTAGCGAGTTGCCCCTGCGCCTGCTCGAGCTGAACCTGAAATGGCCGTGGATCGATTTCGGCGAGGACTTGACCTTCCTGGACGAACTGGCCTTCTTTGAAGGTGACATTGATCAATTGGCCGTCGACACGGCTACGAACGGTCACGGTGTTAAGCGGTGTGACGCTGCCAAGACCGTTGAAGTAAACCGGGAGTTCGCCGGTCGTGGCCGAGGCGACAACGACGGGAACAGCAAAATTCGCGCCGCCGGGACCGCCGCGAGTCTTGCCGCCGGCACCGGGCGCAGCCGCCGCGGCATCCTTGGGTTGATTGTGCGTGAGACGGTAGTACCAAAAGGCAGCAAGCGCGAGGACCGAGAAGGCCACCAGCCAAATCCACCAGCGCGAGCCCGACGCAGAATTGGCGCGCACGGCGGTTCGCGTGGCGCTACCCGGCTCGGGTAGGTCTATGGAATTCAACTGGCTCATTCGAAAACTCCTGTTCAATGTGTCGAGTAGCGGAGTGAGAGCACGTCCGCCGGAGGCGGGACGACCATCGGTCTGCGCTGTGGAGGGGCCCTAAACAGAGCAGACTACCGCAAAAGCACGTTCACGCATAGATTGGACGGCGGCCGAAGGAAAATGGTTACGAGGCCCGAATATTGAGCCCAGATCTATCGAGGGCGGGTTATATTGCTCGGGCAAAGGAGAACGAAGACATGCTAAAGGGTCTGCTGGCGGGGATCGTGATCGGTGTGCTGCTGGTGGCGGCTGGCGGCTATTTTTATTTTGCGACGGGACGGGCGCCGGTGGCCGTGACGGCACCGGACATGCCGTTTGAACGGAAGTTCGCGAGCATGGCGCTCCACGCGTATTTGGATAAATTGCCGCATCCAGCGCCGGCGGTTCCCGCAGATGAGAAGAATTTGATGGAGGGCGCGAAGGTGTACAAGGAGAACTGCGCCGTGTGTCACGGACTGCCGGGCCTGACGCCGACAGCAATTGCAGAAGGAATGGCGCCGCGGCCACCACATCTTTTCAAGGGCACCGGCGTGACGGACGACGACGAGTGGGAGTCGTATTGGAAGGTCGAGGGCGGAATTCGCATGACGGGAATGCCGGGTTTTAAGGGACGCCTAAACGAAACGCAGATCTGGCAAGTTGCGGTGCTAGTGAAGAACGCGGACAAGATTTCGCCGACGGTACGAGCGGAGCTGACGGGAGAGCCGGCAGCGGCATCAGGATCCGCACCAGCAAAACCGACAAAATAATTCGCATCTAAAATTAAGACGCTCTTTAGATTCCACCGTCTAATCACGCGGCTAAGTCCATCCGAAGTGCAGTGAAAGCTGGCGTTAGAAGATTGCGTCGGGTGTACAATGCCCGGCGGGGCAGAGGGATTGTTGACGGCTTGCCGCTTCACCGAACAAGAAATTTCCGGAAAACTATTTTTGAGGGTGGGAACGATGCTGAATCGTCGAATCCAGTTTGCTGTTTTGAGCGTGATTGTGTGCTTGTGCTGCTCGGCAATGGCCGCGGCGCAAACGAAATTGCTGCGGTTCCCGGATGTGCACGGGGACAAGGTCGTGTTCACGTACGGCGGTGATTTGTGGACGGCGTCGACGTCGGGAGGCATAGCAACGCGGTTGACGTCACATCCGGGCATCGAAGTGTTTGGAAAATTCTCGCCGGACGGAAAGTGGATTGCGTTTACCGGGCAATACGACGGCGACGAACAAGTCTATGTGATTCCCGCAGCAGGCGGCGTGCCGAAACAATTGACGTTTTATCCGGCGCGCGGGCCGCTGACGCCGCGGTGGGGATACGACAACCAAGTTTATGGATGGTCGCCGGATGGAAAGTGTGTGCTATTCCGTTCGCTCCGCGAGCATTTTGATTTGGGCGACAGCCGGCTGTACACAGTGAGCGTTGACGGCGGAATGCCCCAAGCGTTGCCGATGCCGAAATCGGGTGCAGGAGATTTTGCGCCAGATGGAAAGAAAGTTGTTTATTCGCCGCTGTTCCGGGATTTCCGGACGTGGAAGCGTTATTCGGGCGGCTGGGCGCAGCAACTCTATATATTTGATTTGAGCTCGCACGCGGCGGAGAAGATTACGGATGATCCGCGGTCGCACCGCGACCCGATGTGGGTGGGGGGCAAGATTTTTTATTCGTCGGACAAAGACGACACGCTGAATCTGTATTCCTACGATCCGGCGACGAAGAAGACGGAACAGCTGACACACAGCAAGAAATGGGATTTGCGCTGGCCGAGCACGGACCACAAGAACCGGATCGTCTACGAGGAAAACGGTGAGCTGAATATCTTCGACACTGCGACGAACCAGACGACGCATGTTTCGATTACGGTGCCAACGGATGCGGTAGCGATGCGGCCGTCGCAGGTATCCGCGGCAAATGCGATCGAGGGATACGAACTTAGCCCGAAGGGCGAGCGGGCGCTGTTTGTCGCGCGCGGCGATGTGTTTACGGCGCCGATTGAAAAAGGCGCGACGCGGAATTTGACGAACTCCTCGAACGCCCATGACAAATGGGCGCGATGGTCGCCAGACGGCGCGAAGATTGCGTACATTTCGGACGCGGACGGCGAAGACGAAGTGTACTTAACCAATCAGGACGGTTCGGGAAAGCCGGAGCAGCTGACACACGACTTCCACGCCATGCTATATCCGCCAGAGTGGGCGCCAGATGGAAAGCGGATCGCCTTCTCCGACAAGGACGGAAAACTGTTTGTTCTGACGCTGGAAGACAAAAAAGTGGCGCAGGTGGCGCAAGACCCGGGCGGGCGTCTGCGGGATTACATTTGGTCGTCGGACGGCGGACACGTTGCGTTTACGGAGGCGAACGCGAACGGATTCCGTTCGATTTATGTTTGGAGCGCTGCGGACGGGCAATTGCATCGCGTGACGAGCGATATGTTCGAAACGACGGACATAGCCTGGGACACGGACGGAAATTATCTGTACTACGTAGGGACGCGGGAGTTTGCGCCGCTGATCAGCCAGATTGAGTTCAATTTCGCCACGAATCGCGGTCAGGAGATTTATGCGCTTGCGCTGCGAAAGGACGTGAAGAATCCGTTCGCGCCGGAGAGCGACGAAGTAACGATCTCGAAGGAAGGCGACAAGCCGAAGAGCGACGAAAAGAAGGACGAGAAGAAAGAAGAAAAGAAAAAGGAATACATCAAGATCGATTTTGACGGGCTCGCGGACCGCGTTGCGCGAGTGCCGGTCGGGGCAGACAACTATTTCGGCCTGTCAGTGACGAAGGATTACCTCATCTACATAAAAGGCGGCGCGTTTTTCTACGGCCGCGACGCGTTCCCTGAGGCTAGCTTGTATCTTTATTCGCTGAAGGAGCGCAAAGAGAACCTACTGGCGGAAAATATGCAGGGCTATGCGCTCTCGCATGACGGGAAAAAAGCGCTCGTTCGGCAAGAGCGCAACTACAAGCTGTATGACGTGAAACCGGAGGGCAAGAGCGGCGCAAAAACGGTCTCCACCGAAGGGTTGACGGTCGATCGCGTGCCACACGAAGAATGGGTGGAGATGTTCAACGAAGTGTGGCGGAGGTATCGAGACTTTTTCTATGTGCAGAACATGCACGGATACGACTGGAACGCACTGAAAGCGCAATACCGGCCGCTGGTGGACAACGTCGCGCACCGCTCGGATTTGAATTACGTGCTGGGTGAAATGGTGGCGGAGTTAAGCATCGGGCACGCATACATCGAGGGCGGCGATTGGGAAATGCCAAAACGTCCGCAGGTGGCGCTGATGGGCGCCCAGTTGGCAGTCGATGCGACGGCGGGACGATACAAAATCGGCAAGATTTACAAAGGACAGAACGAAGAAGAGTTGTACCGCTCTCCGCTTACGGAGGTCGGCGTAAACGCAAAAGAGGGCGACTATGTTCTGGCGATCGACGGAAAAGAGTTAAAAGCCTCGGACAATCCGTACCAATTTCTGCTGAACAAAGCGAATCGTCCGGTGCAGTTGACGCTGAATGACAAGCCGACGCTTGAAGGCTCGCATCAGACGAGCTACAAACCAATTACGAACGAGCGGAACCTGATTTATCTGGCGTGGGTTACGCGGAACCGCGAAATCGTTTCAAAAGCCACGAGCGGACGCGTGGGCTACATCCACATCCCAGATATGGGTGCCGCGGGAATTCGCGAATTCATCAAATATTATTATCCGCAGATTCGGAAAGAAGGACTGGTGGTGGATGTGCGCGGAAACGGCGGAGGCAATGTTTCGCGAATGCTGATCGAGCGTTTGCGGCGCGAATTGCTCGGCACAGATTTCGATCGCGTGGATCAATTCACACAGACGTATCCGGACGCTGTGTTTTACGGAGCGAAGGTATGTTTGATCAACGAGACGTCGGCGTCGGATGGCGATATTTTTCCGTACATGTTCAAACAAGCGGGACTCGGTCCGTTGATTGGAAAAAGGACATGGGGCGGCGTGGTTGGAATTTCAGGGCGTGGACCGCTGCTTGATGGCGGAACAGTGTTCGTGCCGGAATTCGCGACGGCATCCACAAAAGGCGAGTACGTAATTGAAGGGCACGGCGTTGACCCGGACATCGTTGTCGAAAACGACGCGGCGTCGGTAATTGATGGCAAAGACCCGCAACTGGAGCGGGGAATCGCTGAAGTGTTGAAGGCAATCGAAGCGAATCCGAAGAAGCTGCCCGGACGTCCAACTGATCCGGTTAAAACTCCAAAGCATTAAGAATTATTTCGGCGGATGGCTGGCAAAGAATTGATCGAGCGCGCCCGCCACTTCTCCGGCAGCGCGCTGAACGTTACGGTCCAGCGCCGCAACCACGGACGCTACGTCCTTACCGTTCACCGGCTCGTCAAAATTGTAGCTGTAGGTCCAGACCGTGCCGTTCGTCTTGGTATCGTGCATCTCGAGGTCAAAGCTAAGACGGCCGATCAGCGACTTTCCAGAGACCTCCTTGAAGTCGTAGAGACGGCCACGCAACAAATAATCCCCATGCGCGCCGCTGCGCAGTGTATTGACATCGCGATAGTGTCCCGAGTTGCGCAGCCTACGCAGCAATACGCTCTGCATCATTTCGACGGGCGGCTCGGACCAGCGCTCCGTTTCGTAGGTCCCCATCTGTTGCCGTTCGGAGCTGTAAACGATGCGGTCTTCGCGATAGAGGTGCGAAGTTTGCATAGGGCCGAGCAGCAGTGAGATAGGAGGAGCATCCTGGTTGGCGACACTAGTGGTGCCAGACGGCGGAGTGAGTTGGTAGTACTTGCTGGGCCGCGCCGCACCGCAACCAAACGTCAGGCTGAGTGCAGCGGCCAGCGAGCCCAAGATGCACAGTATCTTCGATCCGTTCATTGGAACAACCTCACCTTTGGCAATACGCATGGAATTCAGTCGATTGTAGCTCATGGCTGCCCCGGCTTATGTTCTTTGGGCGTGCCGGAGCGAATGAGCGTCGAGGGTCGGGTCTTGATGATTTCAGTGAATTCGCGAAGGTTCTCGCTTACGTGGCGCATATTCTCGAGAATCTCGTCAATATTCTCGGAGTTCGTATCGAGCGTGCTGTTTAGCTGGCCGGTAAGAGTTTGGAGCTGAGCGAGATTCCGGCGCAGCTCGATGAGGGCACTGTGAATTTCCGGACGATCTTCGACGAGCAACGCGTCCACGTTGTCGATGGCTTTGTTCGCTTGGGCGGAAGTTTTGCGGAGGTCATCGAGTAGCGGGCTCATTTTGTGAGAAGCAGCTTCGACTTGCGTCAAGCTGGATTTGATGTTGGAGCGATTCTCTTCGAGCATGCCGCGCGTGTTAGAGAGCGTGGCCGAAAGGTTGGTCCGATTCTGTGCGTTGAGCATATCGTTGAGCCGCGCGATTGTTTCTTGCAGTTCCGTGGTGCGCTGATTGAGTGTGCCAATAAGCCTTTTCGCTTCTGGAGCAATATCGTTTAATTGGGAAGTGATGGCATTGAAGTCAGTGTATGGGTCGGACGGCAAAACGCTTCCGGGTGGTGCCGAAGCGGCTTGCATGGTGCCCGCCATTACTTCAACGTGATTTTCGCCAAGCGGACTCATGCTCATGATGCGAACTTTGCTGTCCGCTTTAATAGGAAGACCTGGCTTAACGCTAAATGACATTTCCATTCGGGTGGGGTTCTGTGGATCGATTCGTAGCATTTCCACGCGGCCAATCTTTGGGCCGCCTGCGTAGCGAACCGTTGCGCCGGGCTCAATGCCTCCCGCGAACGGGAAATACGCACGATAGACGACTGCGGAACTGCTAAAAGCTCCGCCTAGCGCAAAGACCGTAACGACCAAAAGGCCTGCCGCAATCAGGACAAATAAACCGACGGCAGCTTGTTCACGCCTGGCATCCATCTTCCCTTCCCCTCTCGCTCAGCGGCGGTTGCCGTGGCGGTCCTCCGTCAACATTTGCAAGTAATCCAATTCCTGCGAGACCGCGGGTTCGGCGATGCGGTCCAAAAACTGGCGAACGCGGGGATGCGTGCTGGTGCGCATTTCTTCTGCGGTGCCAAGCGCAACGACGTCGCCTTTGTTAATGAGGACCATGCGGTCGGCGATGAGAAAAGCGCTGGCGAGTTCGTGCGTCACGACGATGATCGTCATATGAAACGCTTGCTTGAGCTCGAGAATGAGTTCGTCGATTCCGGCGGCGATGATGGGGTCGAGGCCGGCGGAAGGCTCGTCGAAGAAAAGGATTTCGGGATCCATAGCGAGGGCGCGGGCGACGGCTGCGCGCTTTTTCATTCCGCCGCTTAATTGCGAAGGAACATAGTCTTCGTAGCCGGAGAGACCGACTTGATCGAGTTTGAGGCGAAGCATGATGTCGATCGTGGGATCTTCGAGTTTGGTGTGCTCACGCAGGGGAAGTGCGACGTTTTCGCCAACGGTCATGGACCCGAAAAGCGCGCCGCCCTGGAACGACATGCCCATGTGACGCCGAATGTAGTCGAGTTCGTCGGCTGAAACCGTGGCAAGATTTTTGCCTTTGATCCAGATCTCGCCCGAGGTCGGCCGTTCAAGTCCAACTAGAGTGCGGAGCAACGTACTTTTGCCGGAGCCGGAACCGCCGAGAATGACCAGCGTTTCTCCCTGCTGCACATCGAACGAGACTCCGTGGAGGATTTCACGATCTCCGTAGCTGACGCGGAGGTTGCGCAACGAGATCGCGGGAGGCACTTGTTCGTTGAGAGGGCCGACTGGGCTGCTCACTCTACTGACCTCCCAGAAAAAAGAACAGCGCGGTGAAAATCAGATCGACGGCGATGACCAGAAAAATGGAAATAACGACGGCCGATGTCGTGGAGCGGCCGACTTGTTCGGCGCCTGCTCCGGTGGAAAGACCTTCCTGACAGCCGACCGCGGTGATGGTGATGCCGAACATGAAGCTCTTAATGAGGCCGCTGATGATGTCGCGAAGGAAGAGAGCGTCCGCTGTCGCATGAAGGTAGCTCAGAAAAGTGAAACCGGCCTTTGTGACGCCGAAAAGCGAGCCGCCGAGCACACCCATCGCGTTGGCCCAGATGGTAAGACACGGGAGCATGACCACCATCGCGATGAATTTCGGCGTGACGAGGAAACGAATGGGATTGATGGCCATCGTTTCCAGCGCGTCAAGCTCTTCGGTAACTTTCATTGTGCCGATTTCGGCCGCAAACGAAGAACCCGAACGGCCGATCACCACGATGGCCGTAATCAGAGGACCGAGCTCACGGCTCATGGAAATAGCGACGGCGCTCGCGACGAAATTCATGGCGCCGAATTTCTTGAGTTCGTAGGCGGCTTGCAATGCCAGGATTAGACCGATGAAGAACGTGATAAGAGACAGGATGGGCAGCGCGCGGACGCCGACCTGCATGGCTTGCGTTATGGCGCGCTGTACGCGAACCGGTTTGCCTTGAAACGGAGCAACGACGGTGTAATAGGCTGCGCGAAAACTCAGCGTCGCGAGCGAGCCGAGATAGGCGAGGGCATTGAGGACAGTCTGGCCTAGTTGAACCGTAAGTTCCAAGCGGGCACCTGGGAATGCATCAAGAAATCAAACGCTTTCAGCCGAAAGAGCTTGCTCCTCATTTTCGTAAATCTCAAAAAGCTTGAGCAGCCGCGAAAGCTGCAAGACTTCGCGAGCCGATTTGCTAAGACCGAACAGAATGAATCGCGCTTTCAGGTCGCGTGAGGCCTTAAGCCCTTCGACCAGCGAAGCGATTCCGGAGCTGTCAATATACTTGACGGCCTGGAGGTTGACGATCACGCGGGGAATTTTCTTTTCCCGAATCTCGGAAAGAAAGGCTTTGCGCACGGCCGGCGAATTCGCGAGGTCGATGTCCCCGGTGACGTCAAAAATCGTAGTGTTTTCAAGATGCCGCGCGGAAATTTGCACCAGAGTGCTCCTCGTTATACGCATCAGTGAATAAATTTAACCATGCGGAGCCGGTTAGTCGAACCGACCCGGGTATGGACAACCGCGTCCATGCTTTGTCGCATGAAATGAAGTCCAAGTCCACCAGAACGAAGCTCGCCCGGTGGCAGGCCCTTGAGGGCATCCGGCTTCGGCTCGACGCCTCGATCCTGGAGGATAATTTCGAGGCCGGGCTTCGCGCCGCTCTCGCCATCGAGCTTGTGAAACTGAATCACAATCGGGCGCCCGAGCTTTCCCCCATAGGCGTGACGAATCACGTTGGTAATGGCTTCGTCCAAAGCCAACGTGATTTTGTGGCAGTCCTCTTCGCCGAAACCGATCGCGCCGGCCAATGGAGAAACAACCCCCCGGACGCCGCACAGTACCAGCGGATTGCTTAGTAGCTGAAGCCTCAAGAGAAGCTGCCGGCGTGGCAAGGGAGAATCCTCCGAGCGATGGATTGTAACGGAAATTGATGACTTGCCGCCAATCGCGCGGCGCGGGGTTAGAGACTGCCACAAGTCGGGAACGGCGTCTACCGTCGGAGCAAGAGTGGCCAGCCGCGCCCGCTTTTCGTCGCACGGCATGAGGTGGTGACAGAACGGGCGAGTCATACTAGGCTGTAGCACCGTGAACGTACACGCACAAGGCATTCAGTCGACAACTCTTCGACGGAGCAACCACAGCGTCATGACATCTCGCACAAAAGCTTGTTTCGTTGCTTCAGCGCTGTTCCTTTTTTTTGGCCTGATGACAGGGCGCTCCGCCGACGCGCAATGGCTGCCGCGCAATGCAGTGCGGTCAGCGGAAAAACTATCCGACGGGGCGTTGATCACGCTGGAGACAGGCTATCTTCGGCTCACCGTGTGCTCGCCTTCGGTTGTCCATGTGGTTTATTCGATTGAACGCGACCCCCAACGCCACGGGGATTTTCTGGTGGTTAAGAACCAATGGCCGCCGGCTGCGTTTGAATTTCAGGACAGCGGTCAAAAGCTTGTTTCGCTGAGTACCTCACAATTGAAGATCGAAGTGATGAAAGAAGACGGGTCGATGATTTTTTACGATTCCGCAGGGCGCAAGCTCACGCAAGAGAATACCCGCACGCTGACACCAGTCGAGGTGAATGGAGAAAAGACCTATCGCTCTGAAAGATTCACGAACATGTGGGACACCCAGGAAGCATTCTACGGGCTAGGGCAGCATCAGGGCGGTGTCTGGAACTACCGCGGTGAAGATGTCGAGCTTTCGCAAGACAATACAAATATCTCGATACCAATGCTCCTGTCGAGCAACGGGTATGGAATTTTCTGGAACAACGGTTCGCGAAGCCGGATGAACAACCGGTTCGTGCACGCGCTCTATCTCACTTCGGAAGTCGCCGACGCGGTCGACTACTATTTTTTGTACGGGCCCGATTTCGACAAAATCGTGGCGTCGTATCGCGAATTGACGGGAGCAGCACCACTTTTTGGGAAATGGGCATATGGCTACTGGCAATGCAAGAATCGCTACGATTCGCAGCAAGAGCTGCTGAATATCGCGCAGAAATATCGCGCCCTTCACATCCCGCTCGACAACATCGTCCAGGATTGGTTTTGGTGGAACACGATGGGCGAGCCAGTCTTCAATAAGAATTATCCCGACCCTAAAGGAATGGTCGATTCCTTGCACGATCAGCACGTGCATTTGATGATTTCCGTTTGGCCGTATTTCCGTCCCGGTTCCCCTGTCTACGACGACATGGATAAGCAGGGCTTCTTTATCGACCGGACAAAAGTTGCGGGCTTTCATCCGGCGCGAATGGCGCTATACGACGCCTTCAATCCTAAGGCCCGAGACTACTACTGGGGATTGATGAACAAGGCGCTATTCGAAATCGGCGCCGACGCATGGTGGCTCGACACGACGGAACCCGAAACCGAAGGCCGCGCGGACAACCTGCTGACAACAAACAAGGTCGCGATTGGCAATGGAGCGCGGTACGCGAACGAGTTTCCCTTGATGACGACAACCGCCGTCTATGAGGGACAAAGGAAAGCCAGCGACCAAAAACGCGTGTTTATTCTGTCGCGCTCAACGTACGCAGGCGCGCAGCGCAACGCCGCGGCGACATGGTCGGGCGACATCGACCCGAACTGGGAGACTTTTCGCCGGCAGATTCCTGCGGGTCTGAACTATTCGTTGTCCGGGCTTCCCTACTGGACCACCGATATCGGCGGATTCGTCGTCGCAAATCCGGACGATCCAGCCTATCGAGAGCTCTATGTGCGCTGGTTCGAGTTCGGTGCATTTTGTCCCATTTTTCGCGCGCACGGAACCCGCTCTACGAATCAGAATGAGATTTGGTCTTATGGCCCCGATGCGCAGAAAATTCTTACCTCCTACGATCGATTGCGCTATCGCCTGATGCCGTACATTTATTCGCTTGCGTGGAGGACTACACATGACGGCTACAGCATCATGCGTCCGCTCGTTTCGGACTTCCGCGGCGATGCGCGCGCGCAGAACGTCGGCGACCAATTCCTGTTTGGCCCGTCGATTCTGGTGAATCCGGTCACGGAGCCCGGCGCGACGCAGCGACACATCTATTTGCCGGACGCCACTTGGACTGATTTCTGGACCGGCGCATCGATGCGCGGCGGAAAATCACTCGACGTAGAGGCTCCGCTTGATCGTGAACCGCTGTTCGTTCGCGCCGGCTCGATTGTGCCGCTGGGGCCCGATT
Organism: Candidatus Dormiibacterota bacterium; assembly: GCA_035577625.1. GTDB lineage: Bacteria > Acidobacteriota > Terriglobia > Acidiferrales > UBA7541 > Acidiferrum. The sequence goes on along the minus strand of DATLVG010000065.1, from coordinate 111 downwards.
TGCAGTACGCTGCGGAGAAGCCCGCGGACCCGATCGAACTGCGAATCTACCCCGGCGCCGATGGATCGTTCACGCTCTACGAAGACGAGGGGGACACTTACAATTACGAAA
>DATLVG010000064.1:0-5897 GCA_035577625.1 Candidatus Dormiibacterota bacterium | reverse complement strand
CCGCAACGCTTCCGAGCACGCGCAATTTAACCTGTACCCCTGTGTCCACAAGCCACCTCGGGTCTCCAAACGCCGCGGAATCGTCGGTAATTTTGCCCATGTCCACGAATGGCCCGGCCAGCACGCGAAAGAATCCTCCGTTGTACACGAGCCGGTCGTAGTCGGAATTGATCAGGACGTATCGGCGCCCGAGAGGTGCGCTTCCTTTTCGTCCGTCCGTCGTTGCGCCATGGCCGCGCAGCCGTAGTTCTGAATCGCGGTCCAGTCCGAGCTCGAACAGCTGGTCGAGGGGCACGCTTCCAAACAAGTTCGAAGAGCGAACGACCAAATGGAAGGCGTCAGTCTCGCCTTTCGCATGTGGCAGCCAGTCCGCCCGAACCGTGCCTCCCGTCGATCCAAATGGACCAAGGTTGTCCTTGAATCCGCGCCCGAAGCGGGATTCAAGCGAACCCGTCAGGGTAAAACGCCGTTCCGGCACCCTCCAAATGGCGCGCTTCACGCTGGCCGACGCTTCGAGCGATGTGCTGCTGGTGAAGAAAGGCGAACCGCTGACGCTTGCTGTCGTGTCGCCATTCCTGAAGCTTCGGCCGATCGCGCCCGCGCCCGCAGTCCAACTCCAATTTCCATTCACAACGGCGCGCAATTCAATCCCTGCTTCGATTCGCCGCAGATTCAAATCAGTAATTGCTGCCGTTGAACCAGAAAACGTCTGCGACAGATTCCAATTTTCGTCCCGCCCATCCACAAAAATCTCGACCACGCGATCCGCCTCGCGGCCGATAGGAACGCTCAAGGAAGCGTAGGCTCGCCGCTTCTGCGAATCCCAACGAACCATCGATGAAAAGTTAATCGCGCGATGGCCAATGTTGTACCACTCCGGGTACACGGTCTGGTAAGGAACCCCGCTCAACAAGGAAATCGCGCCGGTCCAGCGCGAATACTCCCATCCACCCCGTTCGTTCAAATGAAGCACTGCTTCGTAGTCTGAGTCCCCTGCCGGATTCAGTTCCAGCCGAACCTGGGGGAACACGCCCAAATTCAGAAGTCGCGCCCCCGTCGTCCGAAACGCGCCAAGCTCCAGCACCTGCGGCGCGTTATACGCCAGCGCGCGCGAAATCAATTCCTCTTTCAGGTGCGGTTTTGGGGAAAGCGTCACGCTGGCGAGCCGCGGTTTTTCTTCACCGTTCCAGTATTTCAAGGTTGCTTCCAAATTTCCTTCTAGCAGGTAAATCGTCCCGAGAAAGTCGAGGGTATATTGATCTTTCGGCTGGGTCCGCAGCGCCGCGCGCAAGTCCGATTTAGCAGCCGCAAAATCTTTTAGCCGGTATTCTGCGCCGGCGCGCTCCACCAGGAACCGCGTATCTTGCGGAGTCTTTTCTATTCCGGAAGTGAAGGCCTCGCGCGCCTCTTGCCAACGGTTCAACCGCATTAGCGCCATTCCGCGCAAGTAGACAAACTCGGGCGTCTGTCCGGACTGCCCGCTGGTGAGCCGGATGACCTCTTCCCATTCTTGCTCGGAGTAAAGTTTTTGCGCGGTTTCGAGCTGCAGGTTGTCGGAGGGAGTCTGCTGCGCCGAGGCTACGAGCGCGCTCACATCCCAAAGCGCTGCAAGGAAGCACGTGACAATGAATTTTTTCACTCGACAGGCTTCGGAACGGCTAGCAGGGTCCAATCGTCGGTTCGCTGCCATTCTTTTTCAAATTCCGCTCGTTCCACGCGGAACAATTTCCCACGCTCCGGATCGTTCAGAAGTACGGCTTCATGCTCCAGCTCGATTCCAACAACTACGACGTAATGCAGCGAACTTTTTCCGCCGGGTTGGATGCTGGCTATCAACGGACGCCCTTTTTCAATGTGCGTTCTCAGGTCGCTCCACTCGCCGCGAAAAACAAAAGAAGAAAATCCCGATTCGCGCAGGTACCCCTCCATCGCCGAGGCACGGATTCCGTGAGCTGCCTTCGAATATAATTCCCGCTGAATTTTCTCCGCGTCGCTGCGTTCAGAGGAAAGCGCAGCGCCTTTCTGACTCCAATACTGCAGAATCATGGCCAGAGCGGCCGAACCACAGCCTTCCTTTTCCTGGTGTATGTACGGTACGTCCAGCCACACGCCGCTGCCGGCCCCGCCTGCGAGAACGGGGACCAGCAGCATGCCTAGGATCAGCCGCGTGTACACATCTATCTTTCTTTGGCGATCGGCGTCAGCGGACTGCGACGATGATTAATACCAGTGCGGCGATACATACGATCACGATAAGCAGGTCGCGGTCGGTGAAATTTCCCGCGGCGATGTCCTTTTGGACGGCTCGAGACTGTGCTGCCAGGCGAGCCGCGTCTTCGTCGCTCAACTGGCTAACGGCCCGATTCACTTTTGTGAAGTCAGCGCCCGATGATTTCAAAGCTTTTTGGCCTTGCTCCGTCGAAAGCAGCCCGCGAATTGCAGCTTCATTCGACTGCCGGTCCGTGGAAGCCCTTTGAACGTCGTTGCGTAGTTCCTGCGGGGAAACCGCGTGCTCCTTCTCTTGCCCCAAAACAGACTGCGAGACCCCTATGGTCAGACCGGTACACAACAGCAGACCCAGGCACATACGGGTGCGAACCTTCATCGTTTTCCTCCAATTTTGTCTGGGCTTTAAAAGTTTACGAAAAGACGAGTGCGTAGACAAGCGTGGAAGCCTTGGCCTGCTAAAAGTTCAATTACTATTTCGCTGGAAACGATTCGTATTTGGACGTATCCACCTGCTGCCATTCGCCGTGCAAAATTCCATCGCGAATTTGCACGGCGGTTCTCTTTTTCATCGTCTGCTCGTAGGCGTAGAACGCTTCCTTCATGCAAACATCGCAAACCGCGGCGTGCTTGCCGACGTAGCAATCCAGCAAGCTCCCGTGTCCGATGCTCCGATCGCAATGGCAAAAGCACGGCTGCTGGTACAGCACTCGTTTCACTTTAGCGGCCAGCGCGTAGGCGTTTTGCACAATCGGATTGCTGAATGACTCAGGGTCCATGGTCGGTGGCAATGCGCCTTGCGGTACCTGTGAGTGATACGCCGGTGTCGGCTCGTTGCCCTGTGCGGCGCGTGACTCCGCTCCGCGAGGTACGGCGAGCAGCGTAACTCCGGCCACAGCGATCGCTCCAACCACAGCCACAATTTTACGCGAAGGCTTCATTTTTCCCCCTGCTTTGCGCAGTGCCAAGACCGGATTTGCAGCTACTTTCCCGAAGACGCCGTAAAAGAATCGTCGGTCATCCGTCCCCGCCGCCGGACGTCGATTCCCAGCCGCTTAATCTTCTGATTCAGAGTCGAAAGCGGAATCATGAACCGCTCGGCGGCCTCCGTCTGATTCCAATTCGTCCGCTCCAGCATATCTACGATAATACGCCGTTCAATTTCGTCCATGATTTGGAAAAGGGATGGGTGTGAATTATCGGCCGATGCGCGCGCGCCAGCCTCTCCCGGCAGCGGCGGCATAAATTCCGACAGTTGCAGCCGCACGCCGCGCACAATCTCCTTGCTCCGAATGCTCTCGGGCAGCAAGTCCACGTCTACGCGCTCGGACGTCGAAAGTACCACCGCGCGCTCCACGACATTTTCTAGTTCGCGTACATTGCCCGGCCAGTCGTAATCCATTAGCAATTTCATCGCGCCCGGCGTAAAAGTCCGCATCGGCTTCGTGTTTTCCTGGCAATAGCGCTCCATGAAGTGCGCCAGCAGCATTGGCACGTCTTCGCGCCGGTCCCGCAGCGGCGGCAACTGCAGGTGAATCACGTTCAGGCGGTGATACAAATCTTCCCGGAATCGACCTTCGCGCACCAGCGTTAGCAGCTCGATATTCGACGCGGCCACGATTCGCACATCAACCTTCAGCTGTTCCGTGCCGCCGAGCCGCATGAATTCGCGTTCTTGAATCACGCGCAGCAGCTTGGCTTGTGTCTCCGGACTGATCGTCGCAATTTCGTCGAAGAAAATCGTTCCCTGATCCGCGACTTCGAACAATCCCTTTTTCGACGCCACCGCGCTCGTGAACGCGCCCTTAACGTGCCCGAACAGTTGCGACTCCAGCAAATCCACCGGAATCGAGCCGGTATTCACGGGCACAAACGCTTTGTCCGCTCGCGGCGAAGCCGAGTGAATGGCCTTCGCAATCAATTCCTTACCTGTGCCGCTCTCTCCGCTGATGAGTACCGTTGAGCGCGACGGCGCCACCTGCGCCACCAAATCCAGCAGCGTCTGCATTTTTTCACTTTTGCCGATGATGTTTGGAAAATTGAAGCGCTGCTTCAACGCGCGCTTCAGCTGTACGTTTTCCTCGCGCAGCTTGCGTGATTCGACGGCCTGCGCCACTTGCGCGAGCAATTCGTCGTTCGACCACGGCTTCGTGATGTAATCCATCGCGCCGCTCTTGAACGCAGCCCGCGCCATATCAATCGAGCCGTACGCGGTGATCAGCACGATCGGCAAATGCGGATCGCGCAAGCGGATTTCGCGCAGAAGGTCAATCCCGTTGCGGTCAGGCAGGCTTACATCGAGCAGAAGGAGGTCAAATGGCCGTTCTTCCAGCTTTCCGAGTCCGGACTCGCCCGTTTCCGCGCTGAAAACGCCGTATCCCTCGCCCCTTAGCAGCAGCTCCAACCCTTCCCGAATTTCCGATTCATCATCAACTACAAGAATTGAGCCCTTAGACATGCACTGGTTTCCTGACTGCCGGGAATTCGACGTGGAACGAAGTTCCTTTGCCGGGCGTTGAGCGAACGTCGATTTTTCCTGCGTGTTCCTTGATGATTCCGTAGCTTACGGAAAGTCCCAGGCCCGTCCCGCGCCCGGTTGCCTTCGTCGTGAAGAACGGATCAAAAATCTTGTGTATGTGCTCCCGCGGAATCCCCGCGCCCGTGTCCACAATTTCAATCTCAACGCTTCCGTTGTGCGCCGCCGTCTTTACTTCAAGCATTCCGCCGCTCGGCATCGCGTCCCGCGCGTTCAAAAAGAGGTTCAAAAACACCTGTTGCAGCTTGTTTGCCGATCCCCGCACCGAAGGCAGCGCATCGCCAAGATTCTTGACCACCTGAATCTGCGACGTCTTTAATGGATGCGCCACAAGCGAAAGCGTTTCTTCCACAACTTTGTTCACATCGATATTCGCCAGCTCTGCGGCGCCCGTCCGCGAAAAATTCAGCAGGTTGTTGACGATTTCGCTCGCGCGGAACGTCTGCTTCACGATTTTTTCAATGATCGAATGCCGTGGATCGTCTTCCGGCATCTGCTTCGCCAGCATCTGAATGTAATTGGAAATGACGGCCAATGGAGTGTTCACCTCGTGCGCCACTCCCGCCGCCAGCAAGCCGAGCGACGTCAGTTTCTCCGTCTGCGACATCTGCTCTTCCATCCGCTCGCGCTGCGTCACGTCGTCGAATAGCAGCAGCCGCCCAATTCGCTCGCCGGATTTGCTCACCAGCGGAGTGATGGAAACATTCATCGTCAGCGACTTGCCCTGGTGCTGCAGTCGCTGCTTGTAAATACCCGTGACCTGTTCTTCGCCGCCGCGCGCAATAATTTCCGTAGCCAGCTCTGCCGGAAGTAGCGAATCCAGCTTGCGGCCCACCGCTTCCGCTCGCGTTACGCCAAAAAGCTGCTCCATCCGCGTGTTCCAGCTCTCCACGATTCCCGACAGGTCCACTGCCAGCACGCCGATGTTCAGCGATTCCACGATGTTCTCGCTGAAGTCCTTCAGCCGCGCGATCTCCAGCGCCTTCTGTTCCAGTGAGCTGTAAAGTTTTGCATTGTCGAGCGCCACCGCCACGTATCCGCCAATCGTGGTGACCAGTTCGACGTCGTCGCTCGAGAGAAAATCCCCGTCCACTGTCTTGCCAAGTCCGAGCACCGCGACGGTCTGCTCGCGTAT
>DATLVG010000063.1:0-12376 GCA_035577625.1 Candidatus Dormiibacterota bacterium | reverse complement strand
TTTCATCGCGCGAATGTGTTTCCGTGGAATTTATTTCCCGCAAATGGGCCCGCTCGCCTGGCTCAAGGTTATCTACCAAAACAAACGCACAATCTACGGTCTCGCACGCGAAGGCTTCGCCACCTGGCGCAAACACGCCGCTCGCCCAGCCCGCGCCGCCGCCTGATCCATGCTTCTTTCTCGGTTTGTCGGTGTAGGGGCCGGACTTCACTTCAGTCCGCACTTTTGGTCTTGGATTTGTCTCTTTGATTTGGGATCAGTTCCTTTTCTTCACTTCAAATCAAATCCATTTCCAGGCACGCTGTGTAACACCACGGCCAGCAAAACCAACACCCCCGCAAAATAAGCCAGCATCCCTCGCCCGGCCACCGGAGGAAACTCCTTCTTCGTCAACTCAACGCCGCGCCACCTTCAACAACAACGGCGCAATCCCGTCCTGCAACGCGTGCGCGAACATTCCCGGCCGAACCGTCTTGCGCCACTCTGCGAACCATCCAAACAAGACGCCCGACACCGCAATCACCGTCGCGCGTCGCACTCCCTGGTAAAGATGCGCGCCGCCAAACGCCGCCGCCGAAATCGCGATTCCCACCCACGCGTTTCGCGTCAGCGCGCCCAATTGCCGCTGCAAATAGCCGCGGTAAATCGCTTCCTCGCAGATGCCCGCCGTGATCGAAAGCAGCATCCACAGTCCCGTTTCCAGCGAAGTCAGCGGCAGCAAAAACTGGACGGATTGGTTCGCCGCCCCCGCATTCTGGTGCCCGCCCAGTATGGACACCAACAACGTGGACAAAATCAGCAGCCCGATTCCCAATCCCAGATCCGCGAAAACTTGCCCCACCGATTTCCATCGCTGCCCCAGCACACTCTGGAGGGAACCGCCCCGCAGCTTCACCCCGGCGACCACAATCCCCAGAAACAGTAGCTCGAAGAAGATCGTTCGCAGGTACATCGTCGGCCGGCTCGGCCCAAGCCCAGCCTGCGCCCGCGCCGCGCGAATCGTCGCCCAGTAGGCGTAAAGCCCCAGCACCAGCAGCACAAAAACCGTGTGCCATGGACTCGCCAGCAAATACGCACGCGGAATGTCGCTCCCCGAATCGTCTTTCTCTACCGGTTTGTTCACCAAAATTGGCAGACTCACGCCGCAACCTCCGTCGTCTGTTTCCTCCTTCGACGGACGAAGCTAACTTACGCGTCTAGCGTTCCCGTAAATTCGCCATAATTTCAGTATCTATCTCGTCGGTTTTGCGGAATTGGCTCTGCTGCCCTGCCTATTTTAGGGGTGCGCGGAGCAAAAAGACTCGGTGCGATTTTAGGGAAATAACGGGGCGCACTCCAAAAAACAAAAGAGCGCAGGCCCTCCCCCGCGCTCCTCAAAAAGATTCACCGTTTCTCTTTCGATTGGCTCTAAATCGTCCGTTCCGCGACCTCTTTTTGCAGCGCTTCCACCAGCTCCCCTAACGGCCGCGGACCTAGATCGCCCTTCGCGCGATGCCGCAAACTCACCGTCCCGGCTTCGGCTTCCTTCGGCCCGACCACCAGCATGTACGGAATCTTCTGCAGTTGCGCGTCGCGAATCTTCGCCGGCAGCTTCTCGTTCCGGTCGTCCAGATGCACGCGCAGCCCATGATTCTTCAGCGTTTCGTGAATGTGCTTCGCATAATCCGCAACTTTTTCGCTCACCGGACAAATCTGCACCTGCACCGGCGCCAACCACAGCGGAAATGCGCCCGCATAATGCTCGATCAAAATCCCAAAGAACCGCTCCACCGATCCCAGCAGCGCGCGATGCACCATCAGCGGCTGATGCTTTGCGCCATCTTCCCCGACATATTCCAGCCCGAATCGCGCCGGCAAATTGAAATCGAATTGCACCGTCGTCAGTTGCCACGGCCGTCCAATCGCGTCAATCAGCTTAATGTCAATCTTCGGCCCGTAAAACGCGCCTTCGCCCGCCATTTTCTTGTAAGGAATGTTCAGGCGCGCCATCGTCCGGGCGAGCGATTCGGACGCGTGTTGCCAGTCTTCGGGCTTTCCCGGGTAATTTTCCGGATGCGCTGGATCCCAATCCGAAAGTTCCACTTCAAATTTGTCGAACCCGAAATTCTTCATCACTGCGTACGCAAATTCGATGCACGCTTCCACTTCGGCTTCGATCTGCGACGGCATGCAAAAAATATGCGCATCATCCTGAGTAAATCCGCGCACGCGCAGCAACCCATGCAGCACGCCGCTCCGCTCGTAGCGATACACCGTTCCCAATTCCGCCAATCGCACCGGCAATTCGCGGTAGCTCCGCAGCTTCGATTTGAAAATCAAAATGTGGCCCGGACAATTCATCGGCTTCAACTGGTATTCCGCTTTCTCCACCTCAATCGCGCCGAACATGTTGTCTTTGTAATAGCCCGTGTGCCCGCTCGTGTTCCACAAATCCCGCCGCATGATGTGCGGCGTGTAAACCAGATCGTACCCGCGCGCCATCAACTCCTTGCGCAGCCACTCTTCCACCAGATTGCGAATTAGTCCGCCCTTCGGATGCCAGAAAATCAGCCCCGGCCCTGCCTCTTCCTGCACGCTGAAAAGTTCCAGCTCGGTTCCCAGTTTGCGATGATCGCGCCGCTTCGCCTCTTCCAGCCGGTGCAAATATTCATCGAGCTCTTTCTGCGTGAAGAACGCCACCGCATAAATCCGTTGCAGCTGCGCGTTTCCTTCCTGGCCTTTCCAGTACGCGCCCGCAACGCTCATCAACTTGAACGCTTGAATCCGCTTTGTCGAAGGAATGTGCGGTCCACGGCAGAAATCGATAAATTTTCCCGTGGTGTAGAACGACACCATCGGATCCGTGGCTTTTTCTTCCACCAATTCGCACTTAAAAATCTGGTTCTGCTTTTTATACAGATCAATCGCTTCGGCTTTCGGCAGAAGTTTTCGTTCGTTCGGCAAATCCTGCGCCGCTAGCTCGCGCATCTTCTTTTCGATTTTTTCCAGATCTTCCGGGGTAAAAGGCTGCTCGCGCAAAAACTCGTAGAAAAATCCGTTCTCGACCGGCGGCCCGATCCCCAGCTTCACATTCGGATAAAGTTCCATCACCGCCGCCGCAAGCAAATGCGCCGCCGAATGGCGAAACACATACAGCGCATCGGCGTCCCTGTCCGTCAAGATTTTCAATTTCAAGTCCTGCTCAAGCGGCCGTCGCAAATCGATCAAATAACCGCCGTCATCGACAGGATCGCCATACGAACTCAGCGGACCGTTGTTGGAATAAATCTTCGCGGCAAACGCAGCATCCGCCAGCCGAGGCGAAATCCCGCGCGCCACGTCATACGGCGTCGTCCCCTTGGGGACATCTTTGACGCTGCCATCCGGAAGTGTGACGTGAATCGTTTCCATGTGCTCCATGCCTGCAAGGAGAAACATCAAGCTTATCGGCGCAATCCACGGGAATCAAGTTGGTCGCCCACGAATTGCGACAGCGGCGGGACGATTCAGCGGAAATCGTGAATAATAAAGGTTGAGGAACTCGAATGAAACGATTCAGCCTGCTGTTCGTTTTGCTGTTCGCCGTGTCGCACGCAATTGCGCAGGAGCCTCAGAAAATCAAAGGGCCGGATGAACGCTACAAAGTGGACATTCTTGTGGTTGTCGCGCATCCGGACGACGAGGGCGCGGTCACTCCTTATTTGGCTCGCGCGATTTACGATTTGCATAAGACCGTGGCGGTGGTTTTTGGCACACGCGGGGGAAGCGGCGGAAACGATTATCGCCGCGAGCACGGACCGGCGATGGCCGACGTGCGCGAAATTGAAGCGCGGCAGGCGTGCGCGAAACTCGGCATCGACAAAGTCTGGTTTCTTGGCGGAAAAGATACCGCTTCGCAAAATGTTCTGAATTCACTGGCGAATTGGGGACACGGCCAGAGTCTTGAAGAAATGGTACGCATCGTTCGGTTGACGCGGCCAGAGGTAATCATTACTTGGCTGCCAGGAATTTTTATTGGAGAAAACCACGGCGATCATCAAGCCGCTGGCGTGCTGGCAACAGAAGCGTTCGACCTTGCAGGCGACACGACAGCGTTTCCTGCGCAATTGGCAGGCGCATCAAAGCGGTTGGAGCCGTACCTTGAAAATCTCACGCCTTGGCAGCCCCAAAAGATCTACTACTTCACCGACGCAAACGACCAAAAGCAGTTCGCAGGAAAAGGTTTTGCTTATTCCGTTCGCGAAGTCTCTCCGTCACAGAAGAAACCATACTGGTTGCTCGCCCTTCGCGCCGCCGAACCGCACCAGACGCAATTTCCGGACGAAATCCATCGCTGGTCCAGCTTGAGTGACGAGGAGATACAAAAAGCGATGAGCGATCCAAGCCACATGTGGTGGAGCGAACCCGAAACACTCATTTTCGGCAAAGCTATGGTGCCGGGGGTAAAAGCGGCAGACGATCCGTTCGTGGGAACCGAAGGATCTATCGACTATCACACCGAACTTCGCACGACAATCATTGGCAAAGAAACCCATCGAATTGAGTTGCGCTTGGGCGGCCCCTGGGACTTCTATCGTGATTTCCGGAAACGCCACAATCTGGAAAGTCTGCCGCAAGCCGCGACGCCGGAGATCGCAATTAAAAGCGGAACAACATTGATGGTTCCACTGATTATCGAACATTCGCCCGCCATGGGAGCGAGCACAGTGAACATCACCGTAGATACGCCGCAAGGCTGGCGGGTGGAGTACGGCGAGGGAAGCTTTCAACTGCCAATAGAAAAATTAACCGCGATGCGCGTGGAAATCGCGATTCCCGCACTTACACGCGAAGCGGTGAATTCTTCAAAGCCACAAGAAATCACCGTCCATGCGGAAATGGACGGCAAACCCATTGGCGCAGTCAAAATGAAGGTCGCCTTGCAGAACGGTGGCGTTCCCCAGTAAAGGAACCCCAGGCTACTTTTTCGCGCGCGCGGCTTCCATCTGTTCCCATACGGCGTCGGGAAGCATCGACAGGTCGTTGAATTCGCCGGCCCCCCGCAGCCACTGCCCGCCATCGATGACTACGCATTCGCCGTTGATGTACTCCGACATGTCGCTGATCAAAAACGCGGCGAGATTCGTAAGCTCTTCATGGCGGCCAAAGCGCTTCATCGGATGTTTGTCGCGCGAATGTTCTTCAAATTGTTTGGAAGGCATCAAACGCGACCACGCGCCTTCGGTGGGAAACGGTCCTGGCGCAATCGCATTCAGACGAATGTGATATTTCGCCCACTCCACGGCGAGAGAAGTCGTCATCGCTAGGACGCCGGCTTTCGCGCATGCCGACGGCACCACAAATCCCGAACCGCAGTTTGCGGACGCATACGTCGTAACAATGTTTAAAACGTTGCCGCCAAGTTTTTGCGCGATCCACCGTTTGCCGAAAGTTTGCGTGCAGTGGAACGAACCGTTTAGCACAATGCCGACGACAGCGTTGAACGCATTCGGGCTGAGCGATTCGGTCCGCGCCATGAAATTTCCCGCCGCGTTGTTCACAACCGTGTCGATGCGGCCGAATTGCTGGTCCGCTGCTGAAGCTGCCGCTTCGACGGCGGAGGGATCGCGCACGTCGCACGTCGCATAAGCCGCAGAGCCGCCGGTGCGATGAATTTCGTCGCACACTTCTTTCAACGGCTCCTCGCGGCGGCCAACGACGAACAGATGCGCGCCAAGTTCAGAAAAGCGCAACGCCATCGAGCGTCCCAGGCCGGAACCTCCGCCCGTGATAAAAATCGCGCGGTCTTTGAGCAAATCTTTCTGGAACATCAATCACCTCAAGTCGAGGACAAATTGGAATGCCGAAAGAGTACGTGGCCGTTAAAGAAAAACAAATAGTCAGTTCGTATGCATTTCCGCCGGGATGGGGCGTCCCATCGCTTTGGCGTATTCGCTCGCGAAAAGCGTGCTCGAGGGGAATTCTTCGGTGAGTTCCCGCAAGAGTTTTTGCGCCAGTTCATTCTTCTTCTCGCGGCGGGCCGCGAGGGCCAGCAGGATTTTCGCAAACGGTTTCAGATAGCGGCCCCTTTCCGCGGCTTGCTGCATCTGTTCCATGCCGAGCTTCTTGTCGCCGTGAATGTCTCCGAACCAGAGCATGAATCGCGTGCCGGCGCTGAGACTCCCGATGATGTAGTTCGCGCAGCCGAGCGCCACGTTTGCGTCCAGAGCCTCCGGGCGCTGGGCAAGAAGCTCTTTCGCATACTTATTTGCTTCCTTGATCATCTTCAACGCGTCCAAGTGTTTTTTCTCGAGGATGCTGTAGGCGTTCGATTCCATTCCAGCGCAAATCGTGAGCGCGAAAAGCGCTTCGGGATCTTTCGAGTGCTTTGCCAATCGGGCTCTGGCGAGAGCGCGTGCGCTGGTGAGCGCGCCGCGAAAATCCTTCATTCGTTCGGCGTTTGGTTTCCCGTCAATACCGTGAAGAAACCTCTTTTCGTTCAGGAAAAAATCGCTGGTGAGTACGCCCTGCCGGTACAGTTCTTCAAAAAGATAGCTGGCGGCGATAGCGGCTTGCGGAAAAGGTTCGCCGGGATGCGCGTTGGCCCAGGCATGAAACGTTGCGCGCGCTTCGCCAAAATGCTGCGTATAGAGCAAGCGGAAGCCTTCGCTAAGTTCGGGAACGTCGGAAAGACCGGGGCTGTCTGCGGGAATGTCTTCGGCGCGCGCTGGGCAACAACCGATGACGGCGGCTAGCAGAAGAGCGGCGACGGCGTGCGACACGAACGCTCGCCGCCTGCGCATCAAAAAAGTCCTGGAACGAAGCGAGGTTTGGACGACATCGCTGCGCGGTAGTCAGGGTCGGAGAAGAGAACTTTTTCTTCGGTCGCGAGGCGTTGCGACAAGACGATGATGTGCGCGAGTGAACCGGCGATTGCAGTGATCCAGGCCGTGTGAATCAGCGGAAGAAAAAACATTTCCAGAAAAACCGCGGCGTAGTTCGGATGGCGCACGTAGGCGAAAGGACCCGTGGTGATGACGCCAAGTTTGGTCGAGTCCATCACCTGAACGTTCCAGTGTTCACCGAGCGTTCGAATGACCCACCAGCGAATGACGTTTGCGACGATAAATAGAACGAACGAAATTGCGGCGAGCCAGGGAATGAACGAGCGGCGAAAAAAAACGACTTCGACGGCTGCACCGATGAGAACCAGCGTGTGCAGCAAAACCATCCAGAGAAATTTCGGGTCGGTGACTTTCGAACCGCCGTCGGCAACGATCTGTTTTTGATGGCGTTTCGAAATCTGCAGTTCGACGATGCGCAGCGCCGCGACCGCGAGCAATAAGCCGAGAAACGCGATGACCGTTATTGCCATTGGAGCAAAAGAAATTCAGCGCTGAACCCCGGACCAAACGCGCCAGCAAACGCCAGATCGCCGGGTTCCAGAGGACGCTTTTCCAGCCACTCCTGAAGAATAAAAAGGATGGTAGCGCTGGAGAGGTTGCCGACGTTGCCCAAAATATCCCAAGACGGCTGAGTGTCGGCTTTGGTGAGGCCAAGCGCTTCTTCGACGTTCGAAAGCAGACGCGAACCGCCGGGATGCAGAATCCAGCCTTTGATGTCGTCTTGCGTGAGGCCGCGGCGTTTGAAGAAACAGTCGACCAGTTCGCGCATTCTTGCGCCGATCATTTCCGGCACGTCTTTCGAAAGAAGAATGTGAAAGCCGGAATCGCGAAGATCGAAGCCCATCGCGCCAAGAGAATTCGGGAACGTGTAAGTTTCCGTCGAAAGAATTTTCGGACCACCATTCGGTTTGCCGGTCACAACAACCGCGGCAGCGCCATCGCCGAAAAGAATCGAAGAGATCAAGTTCGCTTGCGAAATGTCTTTGCGTTGAAACGTGAGCGAAGGAAGTTCAACCGAGACGATCAAAACATTGCGGCCGGGATACGCCTGTATGAAATCCGCCGCGCGAGCGAGAGCCATGGCTCCCGCAGCACAACCGAGTTCGGTGAAAGGCATGCGGCGCACATCAGAGCGGAAGCCGAGCATTTCGATGAGATGCGCGTCGAGCGATGGAATCATGAAACCTGTGCAGGAAACGGTGATGATCAGGTCGATGTCCTCGGGCTTCAGGCCTGCGCGTTCGAGGCACTTTACGGTCGCTTCGCGGCCAAGCTTGATGGCGTGCTCCATATATTCGTTGTTCGTTTGGGAGAGTGCACGCGGTTCGACGGTATATTCGATGGGAAAAATGGCGTGGCGCTTGTGGACGTTGGCGTTGTCCACGATGGACATCATAGCTTCGAGGCGCCGCTCGGGAATGTCGAACACCTTGCCCATGTAATATTTCACGTCCTCGCGCGTGATGGTATGCGGCGGAACCGCGGTAGCGGTGGCCGCAATGGCGCAAGGATGGGCATAGCCGGTCTTGGCGGAAATGGTCACGGTTCGATTGTGTCTTTCTGGCACGGGAACCAGAACCCCTGTGCCGGGCCGGGCTGGTGAGAATGCCCCTGTACTTACTATAAGATGCGGTGGACCGCAGGGCGCGCCGCACTGTGGCGGACACTCTACCTCAAATCGCCGAATCTTTGCAGTCCTGTGACCTCCCTATTATAGGCTGAGGTAAGCTATCCCGGCTATGACTAGGCCAACCGCTTTTCGTCTTAGTTCTGCTGTTTCCCTTCGATTTCTAACCGTTTTGATAATCGTTTTATTCCTCGGCAAGTCTCTGTGCGCCCAGGAGAAGGCACCCGCATTGGTGCCCGTGTTGGTGATGGTGTCGGTGGATGGAATGAAGCCGGAGTACGTCACGCATGCGGACGAGCATGGCGCGAAGGTACCGAATCTGCGGCGGATGATGAAGGAAGGGACGTATGCGGAGGGCGTGCAGGGAGTGATACCGACGGTGACGTATGCGAGCCATACAGCGCTGGTGACGGGTGTCTGGCCGGCGAAGCATGGGATTTATGCCAACGCGCTTTTCGATCCGCTCGATAAGGGGAAGACGGCGTGGTATTGGTATGCGGAAGATATCAAAGTCCCGACGTTGTGGGATGCTGCGCGCGAAGCCCGGCGGACGACGGCGAGCGTGCAGTGGCCGGTGACGGTGGGCGCGAGAATCACGTGGGACATTCCGGAATTTTGGCGCGCGGGCGATGCGAATGATTTGAAATTGATTCGCGCGGTGAGCACGCCAGGATTGCTGGAAGAGGCAGAGAAAGAAATTGGCGCGTATCGCGGCGGGATTGATACGGCAGTGGAAGCGGATGAAGTGCGCGCGAAATATGCCGAGTGGATTTTGGAAAAGAAGCGGCCGGGATTGCTGCTGCTGCATTTGCTGGCGCTCGACCATCTGGAGCACGAGACGGGATTGTATTCAGCGGAGGATCTCGCCGCGCTGGAGCGCCTGGATGTGGCGATCGGAAATTTGCGAGCGACGGCAGAACGAGTGTTTGGCGGGCGCGTGATTTTTGCGGTCGTGAGCGACCATGGATTTGTGAATGTGGACGAGCAGGTGAATTTCGGGCCGGCATTTGTGCAAGCAGGATTGATAACGCTGGACGCGAAAGAAAAAGTGACGGACTGGAAAGCGTTTCCGTGGGTGACGGGCGGGGCTGCGGCGATTGTGTTGAAGGATCCGAAAGATGAAGCGGTCGCGGCGCAGGTGCGGGAACTGCTAAAGAAATTGGCGAGCGGTTCAGCGAATGGAATTGATCGCGTACTGGAAGCGGACGATTTACATTTGCGGGGCGGATATCCGACGGCTTCGTTTTTTGTTGGACTGAAGCCCGGTTGGAAGACGGGCACTTCGTTGACGGGAACGACGGTGCAAAACATAAAACTCGGCGGGACACACGGCGCGCTGAATGATTTGCCGGAGCTGCGGTCGTCGTTTTTTGTTGTGGGGCCGGGAGTGACAGCTGGGAAAGATTTGGGAACGATCGATATGCGGAGTATCGCGCCGACGCTAGCGGGGCTTGTCGGGTTGAAGATGCCCAGTGCTGACGGGAAGAATCTTTTACAATAAGCTCCCAAAAGGTGAAGGAGTCCAAACGTGAAGCGTAATTGTGTTCGCTTGTTTGTTGCTTGTATCGCGTGTTGTGTCGCCGCGATTTCTGGATTCGCCCAAGAAAAGCCTGTTTTCGATGTGAAAGAAGGCGATTACGTTGCGAACGATTTCCAATTTCGGTCGGGGGAATCGCTGGCGGAGTTGAAGCTGCATTACCGGACGTTGGGGACGCCGAAGCGGGATGCGCAGGGACGAGTGACGAACGCCGTTTTGATTCTTCATGGGACGGGCGGAACGGGTGCGCAGTTCTTGTCGCCGCAATTTGCAAATGAATTGTACGGGGCGGGGCAGCCGCTCGACGTGACGAAATATTTTGTGATTTTGCCGGATGGAATTGGACACGGGAAATCTTCCAAGCCGAGCGACGGAATGCACGCGCATTTTCCGTCGTACGACTACGACGACATGGTGGCGGCCCATCATTTGCTGTTGACGCGCGGCCTCGGCGTGGAGCATTTGCGGCTGATTTTTGGGACGTCGATGGGATGCATGCACTCGTTCGTATGGGGCGAGACGTATCCGGATTTTATGGACGCGCTGATGCCGATGGCGTGTTTGCCGGTGCAGATTGCGGGGCGAAACCGCGTGTGGCGGAAAATGGTGATGGACGCGATTCGCGAAGATCCGGAGTGGAAAGGTGGCGAATACAAGGAAGAGCCGAAGGCGGCTGTACGTGTGGCGCTGGATTTCCTGATTATCGCCGGAAGCGCGCCGATTCCGATGCAGAAGAGTTTGCCGACGCGCGATGCTGCCGACAAATTTCTGGCGGACTATTTTGCGCAGCGGGCGAGTTCGATCGACGCGAACGATTTTCTTTATCAGGTGAATGCGTCGAGGAACTACGA
Organism: Candidatus Dormiibacterota bacterium; assembly: GCA_035577625.1. Taxonomy (GTDB): domain Bacteria; phylum Acidobacteriota; class Terriglobia; order Acidiferrales; family UBA7541; genus Acidiferrum. Next base: position 1,498 of record DATLVG010000063.1, on the reverse strand, counting down.
TCCTTCACCGAGCCTCGAGAAAATCACGGCGAAGGTGATGTGGATGAATTCGGCGGACGATTTCATCAATCCGCCGGGGCTCGGAATTGCGGAGCGCGAAGCAAAACGCCTGAAGAACGGGAAGTTCCTGCTGATTCCCGAGAGCGAGCAGACTCACGGGCACGGTTCGCATACGTGGGCGGTGCTGTGGAAGAAAGAATTGGCGGAGCTGCTGGAAAAAACGGCGCGTTGAACTTCCGCCGAGGCGCCGGCGATTCCAGGAACCGCGGCGCAAAAATCCGCAGGCTATGCCTGGTGAGTTAGCTAAAATAAGCGATAACCTCAGCAATATGAGAAGTGCTACCATCCGCTTCATACTGCGTGCTGGGTTCGGTGTGCACGAAAGCACGCGGGCTATTTCAAGTAAGTTGAGGTTCCCATGAAAAACTTCATCAGAATTGCGGTAATCGCGGCTGTCTTTCCATTGTGCAGTTTTGTGGCACGGGCCACACAGATCGAGGTTTACGGCGCGTGGCATTGCAGCAATGACTTTTGTACGTGGAGTACGGTGCGCGACATGACCGATTTCGACGCGAAGAATCATTGGATGATTGACCGGGGCGATGGCCTGCCGTCGGTCAACCTGGTGATCCTGAGTTTCGTGAATCCGCTGAAGCTGCTCGACCAGACGAACGATTCGCAAACTTCCGGCGGCGTACCGCTCGGAATGAATTCGGCGATCGTGAATTATTTCACGAGCCGCAATATCCGCGTGATGCTCTCGATCGGCGGAATCACTTACACGAGTTACTGGGATCAGGCGCTTTCGCAAAACGCGTCGCAGCTCGGCACCTATGCGGCGCAACTGGCGCAGCGATTGGGCGTAGGCATCGAAATCGATTATGAAAACAATACCAGCCCAAACATGACAGGTTTGCAGCAATTCATCACCGCGTATCGCGCGGTCCTGCCCTATGACGCCACAGGGGCGAATCCAGCAGCGCGCCTGACAATCGATCTGGCTGCCGGCGATCAATATCTGGTGCAGATTGCCGCGACGGCGACCGCCAACTGGCTGACGACGACGAATCCGGTGTTGGACTATGCAAACGCCATGGTACCCAACAAACAGCCGACCAGCGCGTCTTCCGCGGAATCCAACTGGCAGCAACACATTAGCGGATACCCGCGGATCACGCCGCCCGTGCCACCGCTGGCGCCGGCGAAAATGACCGGAAGCCTTTACATCGTGACCGGGAAAAATCCAGCGCCGGAATGCACGACGTTCAGCGCGTCTCTCGAAGACTCGACGGGGACTTTCGTGCAAACGGTGCCTCCGGCAGGAGCGGGAAGCACACCTGGAATGCTGGGATACATGTTCTGGGCCGCGGAGTGCCAGGGAGCGCACTCGATTTGCACCACGCCGCCAAATACTTGCCAGGGCGGAGTGGGCGTGGGAGCGAGTACCTATAACGTGCCCTTCCCGATGCCAGCGCTGCGGCAAAATTAGCGCAGAAGA
>DATLVG010000062.1:0-38517 GCA_035577625.1 Candidatus Dormiibacterota bacterium | reverse complement strand
AACGCGGAGGACTTCGTCATAGCGTGCCGGATGGTGGTAACGGCACTTCACGTCGGCGACGACGATCTGGCAATCGTCTTCAAGTTCCATACGCTTGTATTCGACACCAAGAGCTCGCATCAGCTCGACGCGGCCGACTTCAAACCAGATGAGGTAGTTCGCGTGATAGACGACGCCCATCTGGTCGGTTTCGACGTAACGCACGCGCACACTCGTATCGTGAAATCCCTGCATAGCGATGGGCTAGTCCTCTCCCTGCCAGACGGGTTTGCGTTTTTCGAGGAACGACGCGAGGCCTTCCTGGAAGTCCGGAGTGCAGCGGATGCGGGCGTTTTCAAGGACGGCGCGCTCGAGGTCCGCGTCAACGGAAGCCGCCGCGGCGGAAGTGAGCAGGCGCTTGGCGCGCGTTAGGCTGCTGGGGCTTGCAGCGATGAGTTGTTCTACAATCTCGCCGGCGCGAAGCATGAGCTTGTCCGCTGGAACGATTTCCGTGACGAGGCCGAGTTCTTTTGCTTCTTGCGCTTCAACGAGGCGGCCGGTGAGCAGAAGATCCCGCGCCCGCTTGTCGCCGATTTGGCGCGTTAAGAAGACGGAAACAATTGCCGGAAGAAACCCAATTTTCACTTCCGTGTACCCGAACTTGGCTTCCGGTACGGCCAGCGTGAAATCGCAGAGGGTTGCGATGCCGCAACCTCCGGCGAGCGCGTGTCCATTTACTGCAGCGATCATCGGCTTCGGAAAACTCCAGATGCGACGAAACATGCGCGCCATACGGCGGGAGTCTTCCTGATTTTCCTGCGCTGACTGCTGGCCGATGGCGGAGAGCATCTCCAAATCCATTCCGGCGCAGAAGGCGGAACCGGCACCGGTTAAAATCACGACGCGCGTGCGATCTTTTTCGAGCTCGTCGAGCGCGCTCAACAAATCGCAAATCATTTTGGTGGAGATAGCGTTGCGTTTGTCGGGCCGGTTGAAGGTAATCTTCGCGGCGGGGCCTTCGTGTTCGAGCAACAACGACGTGTAGTTCATTGGCCCTCCTTAGTTCACCAACGGCGCGTGCGCGTAGGTTGCGCGGAGTTCATTCGTCAGTTTTACGACTTTTTCGAGATCGAGGCCAGTCTGTTCCTGCGTGTACCCGGCGAGGCTCAGTGCGGCGAGCACATCTTCGGTGGCGACGTTGCCGACGAGTTCGTCTCCGGCGAAAGGACAACCGCCGAGGCCTGTGAGAGCGCTATCGAAGCGGCGGCATCCGGCGTTATAAGCCGCGAGAATTTTGTCGGCGGCGCCCATCGGCGTGGAGTGCAGATGAACGCCGATCTCCATGCCCGCGACGTAGTTGCTGGCGCGGCGGAAAACTTCGGTGACGGATTCGGGTGATGCTGTGCCGGCGGTGTCGGCGAGAGAAACGGTGCGGACACGAACGTCCTTGAGCCATTCGAGCGATTCTTCGACGATTTCCGGGCCCCACGGTTCGTCGTAGGGATTGCCGAAGGCCATGGAAATGTAAACGACGAGGCTGCGGTTGGCTGCTTTGGTTTCTTTCTGGAGGACTTCGACGAGCTTGCGCGATTCGTCGCGGGACATGTTCGCGTTAGCGCGGCGAAAATATGCGGAAATGGAGTAGGGATAGCCGATGGTGGTGACGCCCGGAGTTTTCAGTGCGCGTTCGAGACCTTTTTCGTTCACGACGATGCCGATGATTTCGGGCTTTTCGATTTCGGCGGGAAGGGAATCGTTGAGGCGGGCCATCACCTCTTCGCTGTCGGCCATTTGCTTAACGTGCTTGGGGGAAACGAAGCTGACGGCGTCAATGTGTTTGAAGCCTGCGAGGACGAGTTCTTTCAAATAATTGGCTTTGAAGTCGGTTGGAATGAAATCGGCGAGGCCTTGCCAGGCGTCGCGGGGGCATTCGATGAGTTTCACATTTTCCATGTCAGGTCTGCAGAACTCCCGTTTTGAATTCACGGATTTCGGTGTTGAGTGCGGCGGATTCGAGCGCGGTGATCAGGGCGTCGCGAGTGTGCGCCGGATCGATTATCGCGTCCACCCACAGGCGGGCGGCGGCGTAGCGCGGGTCGGTTTGGTGTTCGTAGGTGGCGCGGACGGAATCGTAAAGTTCTTTTTTTGCTTTTTCGTCAACCTTTTTGCCTTCGCGCTCGAGTTGCTTGAGTTTGATTTCGACGAGCGTGCCAGCCGCTGCGTCGCCGCTCATGACGGCATACCGCGCCGTGGGCCATGCGAAGATGAAGCGGGGATCGTAGGCTTTGCCGCACATGGCGTAGTGGCCAGCGCCGAAACTGCCGCCGCAAATTACGGAGATTTTTGGCACCACGCTGTTAGACACCGCGTTAACCATTTTTGCGCCAGCGCGGATGATGCCGCTCCACTCGGCGTCTTTGCCGACCATGAAGCCGTTTACGTCGTGCAGAAAAATGAGGGGAATTTTGTTTTGATTGCAGTCGAGGATGAAGCGGGCGGACTTTTCCGCCGCTTCTGTGTAGATGACGCCACCAAATTCCATGCGCTTTTGATCCGAGCCGCGGGCTTGCGTTTGCACGTGCTTCTTTTGATTGGCGACGATGCCCACGGCCCAGCCTCCGATTCGCGCGTAGCCGCAGAGCACGGTTTCGCCATACTCGGCGCGGTACTCTTCGAATTCGCTGGCGTCCACGACGCGCGCAATGATTTCGCGCATGTCGTATTGCTTGCCTGGATCGCTTGAATAGATGCCGTAAATTTCGTCCGCAGGGAAGAGCGGGTCGCGCGGGGCTGTTTTGCTGAAGATGGGCGACGGGGCGTTGCCCATCTTGTCTACCAGCGCACGGATGCGCTTGAGGCACGCGTCATCGTCGGGCTCGCGAAAATCCACGGTGCCGCTGATTTGTGCATGCATCCTTGCGCCGCCCAAATCTTCCGCGGAAGTTTTTTGTCCGATGGCGGCTTGGACGAGCGCAGGGCCGGCGAGAAAAAGGCCGGAGCCTTCGGTCATCAACACGTGATCGGTCATAACCGGAAGATAGGCTCCGCCCGCGACGCACATGCCCATTACCGCCGTGAGTTGCGGGATACCCATCGAAGACATCACGGCGTTGTTGCGAAAGACGCGGCCGAAGTCGTCGGTGTCGGGAAAAACGTCTTCCTGCAAGGGCAGGAAAATCCCTGCGGAATCGACGAGATAAATAACAGGAATGCGGTTTTCGATGGCGATATTCTGCGCGCGGATGACTTTCTTGGCAGTCATTGGGAAAAACGCGCCGGCTTTCACAGTGGCGTCGTTGACGATGACCATAAATTTGCGTCCGCAAACCGTGGCGAGGCCCGTTACGGTCCCTGCCGAAGGTGCGCCGCCCCATTCTTCGTACATCTCAAAGGCGGCGTAGAGGCCGAGTTCAAAGAACGACGAGCCCGGATCGATTAGCTTTTCGATCCGCTCGCGTGCCGTAAGCCGTCCCTTTTTATGCTGCGAGTCGATGGCTTTTGCGCCGCCGCCCTCGTGAATTTTTTGTTCTTGGTTCTTGATTTGTGTCAGCAGGTCAATGATGCGCCGCGTGTTCTTTTCGAAGTCCGGAGATTTGCGATTGACGGTAGAGTTCAGAGTGGACGCAGGCACGCAGCTTCCTCGCGGCGGGTGATCGCCGAAATCAAGTATACGGTTTCAAAAACTTTTCTGCGAGCGGCGCGCATGGATTGCGGCAAGGTCAGTTTGGAACAGCGATTTTCTGGCGAATGAAGTCGACGATGTCTTGTGTAGAAGTGCCGGGCAGAAAAATCTGGGCGATGCCCGACTGCTTGAGGGCCGGAATGTCGGCTTCGGGAATAATTCCGCCGACCAGGACGGTGACGTCGTCCATCCCTTTCTCTTTAAGGAGTTTCATCAATTGCGGGCAGATGGTGTTGTGCGCTCCGGAAAGGATCGAAAGGCCAATAACGTCCACGTCTTCCTGCACCGCCGCCGATGCGATCATTTCCGGGGTCTGGCGCAGCCCGGTGTAGATGACTTCCATGCCGGCGTCGCGCAGCGCGCGGGCAATCACTTTTGCGCCGCGGTCATGGCCATCCAGCCCGGGTTTTGCAATCAATACGCGAATCTTTTTTGTCATGAGAAAATCGGCCTCACGGTGATCAGGTGATTGCCACTTCTTCGTAGGTGCCGAACGTATCGCGCATGGCATCGCAGATTTCGCCGAGCGTAGCGTAGGCTTTGACGGCGTCATATATGAAGGGCATCAGGTTGTCTTTGCCCTTCGTCGCTGTCCGCAGAGCGGAGAGACGCCGCGCTACTTCTCCGCTCGAACGCTCTACGCGGAGTTTTTTTAAACGCACTGCCTGGCGGTGCGCTACGGTCTCGTCGATCTGCAAAATGTCGAGAGGCTTTTCGTCGGAAACGAATGCGTTCACGCCGACCATCAGCTTCTCTTTGTTATCGAGCTCGCGCTGATAGCGGTACGACGCTTCGGCAATTTCGCGCTGCGGAAATCCACGTTCGATTGCCGCGACCATGCCCCCGAGCGCGTCAATCTTCTTGATATAGTCCCACGCGCCGCGCTCGACTTCATTTGTAAGCGTCTCGACAAAATAGGACCCGCCTAGCGGATCGACGGTATTGGTCACGCCGGTTTCGTGCGCGATAATTTGCTGCGTGCGCAGCGCAATTGTTGCCGCAAACTCGGTTGGCAACGCCCAGGCTTCATCCAAAGAATTGGTGTGCAGAGATTGTGTTCCGCCGAGCACGGCGGCCAAGGCCTGTAATGCCGTACGCACAACGTTGTTATACGGCTGCTGGGCAGTGAGCGAACAACCCGCCGTTTGCGTATGAAAACGCAGCGCATACGACCGCGCACTCTTTGATCCGTAACGCTCCGTCATCGCTTTGTGCCAGATGCGTCGCGCAGCGCGGTACTTGGCAATCTCTTCGAAAAAATCGCTGTGCGCGTTGAAGAAAAACGAAAGTTGCGGCGCGAATTCATCAATTTCCAGACCGCGGCGCAATCCCCATTCGACGTACTCCATCCCGTCGCGCAGCGTAAACGCCAATTCCTGAATCGCCGTCGAACCGGCCTCGCGAATGTGATAGCCGCTGATCGAGATCGTGTTGAACTTTGGTGTGTTCTTCGCGCCGAACTCGAACGTGTCAATCACCAGCCGCATCGACGGTTCGGGCGGGTAGATATACTCCTTCTGTGCGATGTACTCCTTCAGGATGTCGTTCTGCAGTGTGCCGGAAATTTTCTTCCAATCGGCGCCCTGTTTCTCCGCAACCGCCAAATACATCGCCCAGATCGCCGCGGCCGGCGAATTAATTGTCATCGAAGTCGTGACGTCGGCGAGCGGGATTTGGTCGAACAACACTTCCATGTCCGCCAACGAACTAATCGCGACGCCGCACTTTCCGACTTCGCCTTCTGAAAGCGGATGGTCTGAGTCGTAGCCCATCAAAGTGGGAAGGTCGAACGCAGTCGAAAGGCCCGACTGTCCTTGCGCAAGCAAATACCGGAACCGCTGATTCGTGTCTTCGGCTGCGCCAAATCCAGCGAACTGCCGCATCGTCCACAAACGTCCGCGGTGCATCGTCGCGTGAATTCCTCGCGTATAAGGCGGCTCGCCTGGCTGACCAAGGGCTGTGTCGGGATCCCAACCTGCCAAATCCGCGGGAGTGTAAAGCCTTCGGATCGGATGGGCGGATATCGTGGTGAACGCCTGTTGTCGTTCGGGACTCTTTGCGAGCGTGGGTTCCAGCGTGTTCTTTTCCCATGCGGTTTCTTTTGCGGAAAGCTTGCGCGAAGAACTGGATTCGGTGGACGCGATGGTCGGCGTTTTTGTCGGATGTGAATCGTTCATAACTAATTCTAATGCTATGCGAAAGCCGAAGTTGGGGCAAGAATTCACCTATCGCGGTTTCTGCAAAGTGCCGGCGAAAGGAAAAGGCCGGCCCGCATTTTGCGAACCGGCCGTTGGATGAATTCAGAACTACTTTTGCCCGTTGCCGTTCTCGATTTCGCGGTACACCTTATCCATTCCAACCACTTGGCCGTGCAATGTGCCCGGGATCAGTGTGGCCTGGTCGACCTGGCCGGTCTTGGCGTCGGCAATCGTCACGCGGTTGACGTCCAGCGTTCTCCCGAGTGCGCGTTCGTAATTGGCTTTCGCTTCCACAAGGTCGGTCAAGGCGCGAAGCTCGGTGCCTTGCGCCGAAATCAGGTCGCGCTGCGTTTGAATAACGAGGTAAACCGTCGACGCGCCGAGTTGATATTTCTTCTGCTCGGCATCGAAGGTCTGCTGCTGTAATTCGCGCGCTTTCGATGCGGCTTCCACACGTGCGCGGTCCTGCTCCAGTGCGATGAAAGTGTTGCGCACATCGAGCAGCGCGCTATTTTTCAGCTGCTGCATCTGTGCTTCCAGTTGGCGCTGCGTCAGGATTGCCCGCTGGTTATCAGCCTGGGCGGAACGATTGCGAATCGGAATCTGCAAGTTCAATTGAACGTTGTAGTCTGGAAAATTATTGTGGAAGACTGTGCTCATCGCATCGCCTAATCCACTCTTCACAACTTGCGAAGTGTCGGCAACGTTGACGGGAAAAAAGACCTGCACTGGATTTCCATTGGCGTCGACTAACGCCGACCCCGCAACGGTGTGGGAGGTCAGCACCTGCGTCTGGTTACCGGCCAGGCCAACCGAACCGTATTGCGCGGTAAGAGTTGCCGTTGGCAGAAGCGCATTCCGCGTCGCGCCCAAGTCAATCTGTCCGTTTTGCAAATTGATGGCCTGTTCCTGCACATCCGGCCGCTTGGCAAACGCCTCGGCAACTGCCTGTTCAAACGAAGGCGCTTCAATGGCTTCCGGCCGTGTCGGCAGATCCGTCGGAATGATCTCCACGTTAATCATGTTCGCCGCCAACGGATTCTTCGAAATCGCGTTCTTCAAAACCTGTGTCTGTTGCAATTGCGCAGTCTGCGCCACGATCAGGTTTTGCCGGTCAGTAGCCAACTCGGACTCGGCGCGCGTCACGTCGAGCGGCGCCATCGTGCCGATTTCCAGCTGTTTCTTGTTGTCACTGTAAAGCTTTTCCGCGACGGTGACCGCCTGTTGTTGCACCTTCACGTTCTCGCGCGCGAAAACCAATTCCCAATATGCGTTAATCGTATTCGTAATCGTCGTAATCGCCTGTTGCGAAAATGCCAAATCCGCAATCTTGCGATTGTTCTTAGCAATGCGAATGTTGCGAGTGTTCACCTTCGTGCCGAACCCGTTCAGCAATTGTTGCGAGAAGCCGACAAAAATCGAAGACTGCACCGATGGGTTAAACAAGTTCGCTGGCGATGTTGACGAACTGCGCGTGTTGTCCCATGCCGTGAAGAATGTTGTACCGGTGTGAAAGCCTTCCGAGAATTGTGTGTTGAACGTGGAGGTGTGAATCGTGAGTCGTGCCAGTGAGGAAGCGCCTGTACCGGTTCCTGATGTCAGCGGGTTGTTTACCGGGATGTTGCGGTCGTCGACGCTGAGCGTCGTCGTAAGCGTCGGGTCGAAATTAAGTAGCGGGGAATTGGATGTCGAACCGGCGAATGCGGCGCCCGGCGTTCCCCCGCCAAACCCTCCGGCATCAGCCTTCAAAATCGAAGTGTCCGCCAGCCATGGACTGTAGCGTTGCACGATGATGTCGAGATTGTTCTGCAACGCAAGCTCAACCGCGTCCTGCAAACTCAAATTGAGCTTCCCGTCCTGAATCATCTGGTCAATGCGCGGCGAATTGGTTAGGCCAACGGGGTCGACTGTGATCGGCTTATACGGCGCAAGGAGGTTCGGAAACGGTTTCGGTGCCTTCGTGTATTTGTACTTCGCAACACCGAGCGATACGTTCGGTACGGCATTGGTCGTCGGTGCGGGTGCGGCTGGAGCCTGCGGTTCTTGCGCATACGTCAGAAGCGCCGGACTAAAAGCTAGCGTGCAGGCTAGTGTTGCGGCCAGCAGCGGTCGAACAAACGTCTTGGTCATGATTTCAGCATCCCCTCGCGTTGGAATCCCACTTTGACGGCTAAATTGTTTCTCAATTCAATAGAACGTTGGCAGGGCCTAATTTGTTTCATCGAAAAGGACTTAGACCATCCCCGCACACATGAGCGGCGTCGTGGCCGGCGCCGAAACCCCGGAAAAGTCTAACAGGCGCTCGCCGTCCTTGACAACGCAAACAGCCACCGCTAGGCTGCTGACAATTCGACGCTTACGAGCGCCCCTCGGTTAGCCGGGAGGGCAGAGACGGGCCTCATAGTGGCCCGCTCGAGCAAAGAAAGGCCGGAATTGGACGCGCGGCAAGAGTACGTGAAGCTTTTTGAGACGGCGGGAGCAATCCGCAAAGGGCACTTCGAGCTTTCCAGCGGTCTGCACAGCTCGATGTACGTTCAATGCGCGCAGGTGCTGCAATATCCGCGCTTTGCGGAGAAGCTTGGCCACGCGTTGGCCGGTTTGTTTGCGAATGATCGGATTGAGGCTGTCGTTTCGCCCGCGATGGGCGGCTTGATTATCGGCCAGGAAGTGGCGCGCGCTTTGCCTGAGCCAGTTGGCTCGATTGGTGGCGGCACGCCTGCGCTTTTCGTCGAGCGCGACGCCAGCGGCAACATGACCCTGCGGCGCGGCTTTCAATTGAAGCCCAGCCAACGCGTGCTCGTGATCGAAGATGTTTGGACGACCGGTGGCTCGACGCTCGAAGCGATTAACGTTGTGGAAGAAGCGGGCGGCTGCGTCGTGGCCGCGGGCGCGCTGATCGATCGCAGCGGCGGCAAAATTGAATTTCCTGTCGAGTCGCAGGCGCTGCTCGATTTGCCTATTGCGAGTTACGAACCCGAAGATTGTCCGCTCTGCCGCGAAGGCTCTGCCGCCGTCAAACCCGGCAGCCGCTTTGTGCGCAGCGCGATGTGATTCGCGGATTTTCTCCCTCTTCGAATGCGCTATATAAAACTCACGATTGCCTACGACGGTACCGACTTTCACGGCTGGCAGATTCAGAAAGACAAACCCACAGTGCAGGGCGAGATTGTGGACGTCCTGCGCCGCATCACGCAGGAACAGATTCATCTGCACGGCTCCGGTCGCACCGACGCCGGCGTTCACGCGCTCGGCCAGGTCGGCAGTTTTAAAACGCAGTCCGTGTTGTCCGCCGGAGAATTTCAGCGTGCGCTAAACGCCATTCTTCCGCCGACGATTCGCATCATGGAGGCCGACGAAACCGGGCCGGACTTCAACGCGCGCTGGTCCGCTCGTGCGAAAATTTATCGCTACCGGATTTATCGCGGCAAAGTTGTTCCGCCGAGCGAGTGGCGTTACGTTCTCCACTACCCTTTCCCACTCGACGAAGAAAAGATGCGCGAAGCCGCCGCGAAATTCGTCGGCATGCACGACTTCGCTTCGTTCGCCGCGTCCACCGGCTTCGAGGAAGACGACAAAGAGCGCAGCACCGAACGCGAAATCTTTTCGACGGAGTTCGTTCGCAGCGCCGACGACGAAGAACTTGTCTTCACCGTCCGTGGCCGATCGTTCCTCCGCTACATGGTCCGCAAAGTGGTTGGCACACTACTCGACGTAGGCCGCGGCCGTCTTCAACCCGGCGACATAGACAAACTCTTCGCGCTCCGCGATCGCTCCAAATCTGGCCCCACTGTTCCGCCGCAAGGCCTCTGCATGGTCAAAGTCGAACACGACGAAGCTTGGCGCGTCGGCAAGTCGTAGCTATGGTGTAAGTACGTCTTCGGAGACGCGACCAGTCGGCAGAATATAGAATTTTTGACGTAAACTTTTTGTTAGCCATATTTCCGAAGGAAGTCTATGAGCACAACTCCAAGCGGCGCCGAACGACGCGACGGGAGTCGATGGAAGTCCTGGGGCTTAGTTTCCGCGATTCTAATCATTCTATTTGTCCTTTCATGGACCCCCAGCTTCCACGACGCACATTTCGGTGTAGCTCGACATGAATCCAATGCGGTCGGTAGCCTCAGCAAGATAAACGAACTGGAGCGCCAGTACGCGAGGACGCACGTCGACAAGGGCTTCGCCTGCAAGTTACCCCTGCTTCTAACAACCGAAAAAAAGAACGACGAGTATGACCTCGTCGCCTCTCTGCTTAGCGGCGAGCACGCCGGATACAAGTTTGCCGTTGGCACCTGCGCGGTGAACGCGAGTGGAATCACAGTTAGCTACGAAATCACCGCAGTACCGGCCGCTCCCGGGCGGACTGGAATTAGGGCTTTTTGCACGGACCAAGCTGGCCAACTCTTTTACGACGAAGGCGGTTCTGGTCCCCAATGCCTTGCCCTGCGGCACGCCCTACCCAATTGACGCGGACCGCGAGCCAGGCCAGTAGCCTCATTTCGCGCCGCGCTCTTCCAGCAGGCGCTGCGATATACTTTCGCCTTGATGAAGGAACTGCTTCCCGCAAATATTCGGTTTCGGCCCGCAAGCGACCAGTCGCTACTCGTTCACTTCGGAAATGAAATTTCGCTCGAAACCCATCGCGAAATCGTTTCGTTTCTTAAATTACTGGAAGCCGAATTGCCAAAGGGCATCGTCAACCTGCATCCGGCCTACTGTTCCGTGCTGGTGAAGTTCGACGCATTGAACTTTACCTACGCGGACATCGAAGCGTCGCTGGAGCCGTATCTGGCGCGACTGCAGGAAATGAACCTGCCCGCGCCACGCATGCGCGAAATTCCCGTTTGCTACGGCGGCGAGCATGGGCCCGATCTCGCAGACGTCGCTTCCATTCACGGGCTTGCCGTCGAGGAGGCCATTCGGCTTCATTCTTCCGCGACATATACCGCCTATTTTCTTGGATTCGTTCCGGGCTTCGCGTATCTCGGCGGATTGCCGCCGGATCTGGCCACGCCGCGTCTGCAAACGCCGCGCAAAGCAGTCCCCTCGGGCAGCCTTGCAATCGGCGGTAATCAAACGGGCGTGTATCCCACAGTTACTCCGGGCGGCTGGCGGCTCATCGGCAAGACGCCGCTGAAATTGTTCAATCCCGCGGCGGCCCACTCCAGCTTTTTCGAAATTGGCGATCAGGTTCGTTTTGTTCCGATTACCGCTGAAGAATTTGAACAAGCGGCGGCCAGTCGATGAATGCACTTACGGTCCTTTCGTCAGGTTTGCTCACAACGGTGCAAGACCTCGGCCGCGAAGGCTACGGCCCGATTGGCGTATCTGCATCAGGCGCCGCGGACGCAGTGTCTGTCCGTATCGGAAATAAACTTGTCGGAAATCCGGAACGCGCCGCCGCGCTGGAAATGACGCTGCTCGGTGGGGCATTTCAGTTTGTACAGGACGCGACGATTGCAATAACAGGATCGGACTTTGGCGCGACCATCGACGATCGTTCTTTGCCGCTTAACACAGCTATGTCGATAAAAGCGGGGCAATCCATTAAATTTGGCCCGACGAAGTCCGGAGCGCGAGCGTATCTCTGCGTTCGCGGCGGAATCGTCGTCCCGGAATTCCTCGACAGCCGTTCCACACATTTGCTAAGTGGCCTCGGCGGATTCGAGGGCAGGGCATTGCGCAAAGGCGATGTGCTGCCCATCGGCGATGTCGCAACATCGTCTCCGATCACGAACACAAGCGGAAAACTACGTTCGTTGTTGGCGCCGCGAGAAACCATCCGCGTGACGACCGGTCCGCAATGGGAACATTTTCCTGAAGCAACGCAAAACGCATTTCTGCAGCAAGCCTATCTCGTCACCGAAGAAGCCAATCGCATGGGCATCCGTTTGAAAGGAACGCAATCCGAACTCACGTCAACCGGAGGGATGATCACGGAAGGCGTCTCGCTCGGCGCAGTCCAGATTACGCCCAGCGGCCAGCCAATCATTTTGTTCGTCGAGCAACAAACCACCGGGGGCTATCCCAAAATTGCAAATGTGATCGCCGCGGACATGCCCAGCGTGGGCCAACTCCGCCCGCGCGACGAAATTCGCTTCGAACTGGTTACTATGGATGCGGCGATGAAGCTATTTCGCGAGCGGGAGAGCCTCGTCGCGTCTTTAAAATGAGAAGGGCATGCAAAGCATCGATCTGAATTGCGACATGGGAGAAATTCCCGAAGCGATTGCCGACGGTTCCCAGGAATCACTCATGCAATGGATTACCTCCGCCAACATCGCGTGCGGCGGCCACGCCGGCGATGCACAGACGATGGAAGCCACGATCCGCCAGGCACAAAAACACAACCTTGCGATAGGCGCTCACCCGGGTTATCCCGACCGCGAAAATTTCGGCCGCTTCGAACTAAAACTCCCCTCCAGTGAAGTTTCTGACTTCGTCTTCGAACAAGTTTCGGCACTTGCGGCGATCGCTGAAAGAGTCGGAGCAAAGATTCGCCACGTCAAACCCCATGGCGCTCTTTACAACCAGGCTGTGCACAACGCCGAGCTCGCCGCAGCAATAGCCGCCGGCGTCGCACGCTGGAACACGGAAGTTGTCGTCGTCGGTCTTGCGGATTCGCCAATGCTCGAAGTTTTTCGCCGCGAAGGCTTCGCCGTCGCCGCCGAAGCCTTCGCCGACCGCCTCTATGAACCAGACGGCACGCTCCGTGCACGCAAGTACGACGACGCACTCATCCGCGATCCGGAAGCAGCAGGGAGGCAAGCCGTCAACATCGCCACGCGCGGAAAAATCATCGCTCGCGGCGAAAAAGAAATTTCCGTCCACGCACAAACCCTCTGCATCCACGGCGACATGCCCGGCTCCGACAAAATTGCCGCCACCGTGTCCCAAGCCCTCCGCGCTGCCGGAGTCCCGGTCCGGCCGCTATAGGCACGCCGCGTTCGTCCCACGCCCCGCTTAAGCTAGAATCTCTCCATGGCCACGCACGCCATTTCCGTGGATACGCTGCCGTCCTACAATCCAGCCACCGGCGAAGTCGTCGAAGAAATTCCTCGCACGCATCCGGAAGAAGTTCCGTCAATCGTCGCGCGAGCAAAATTCGCGCAAGAAAAGTGGCGCGAAAGATCCATCGCCGATCGCTGCGCGCTCCTCAATTGCCTCAAGCAGACCATGCTCGCCGCCCGCAACGACCTCGCTGCCGTCATCGTCCGCGAATCCGGCAAGCCCCACGTCGAAGCCCTTTTCTCCGATGTCTTCGTCTCCCTCGACACCGCAGCCTATTACTCCGCTAATCTCGCTAAACTCCTCGCGCCCGAGCGTGTGCCGCACCACAGCTCGGCCGCCAAACTAAAATCAGGCCGCCTCTTCTACGAACCGCTTGGCGTCATCGGCATCGTCAGTTCGTGGAACTATCCGCTCGCCATCCCAATGGGCCAGATAATCGCTGCTGTCGCAGCTGGAAACGCCGTCGTCTGCAAGACGAGCGACTTCACGCCCAAGTGCGGCGCAATGATTCAAGAAATGTTCGCGCGCTCCGGCTTTCCTGATTCACTCGTCAACATCGTCCAAGGCGGCGCCGAAATCGGCCAAGCCCTCCTCGACGCGAGCCCAGACAAAATTCTTTTCACCGGAAGCGTCGCCACCGGCCGCCGCGTCGCCGAATCTTGCGCAAGAAATCTCACGCCCAGCGTGCTCGAACTCGGCGGCAAAGACGCTATGCTCGTCCTCGCCGACGCCAATCTCGACGTCGCCTCCAGCGCCGCGCTCTGGGGCGGCTTCACCAACTGCGGCCAGGTCTGCCTCTCTGTCGAACGTCTCTTCGTCGAGCGCGCCGTCAGCGAAAAATTTCTCACGCTCTGCGTCGAAAAAACAAAATCCCTCCGTCTCGGCAACGGTGCCGAACCCGCCACGGACGTCGGTCCACTCATCCGCCCGCAACATATCCAGCGCATGAGAGATCTCCTCGACGACGCCACCAGCCGCGGCGCGAAAATCCTTTGCGGCGGCAACGCTCGCACCGACCTCGGCCCGTGCTTCTTCGAACCAACGGTCATCGCCAACGTCGATTCCTCGATGCGCCTGTTCCAGGAAGAGACCTTCGGCCCCATTCTCGCCGCGCAAACCGTAGAAAACGCCGACGAAGCCGTCCGCCGCGCCAACGATTCGCCCTTCACTCTTGCCGCCAGCGTCTGGACCTCCGGCAATGCCCGCGGCCGCGGCATCGCCTCCCGCCTCCGAGCCGGAGCCGTTATGGTCAACGACGCCATCAGTTACTTCGCGATCGCGGAAGCGCCACACGGCGGGTGCAACGCCAGCGGATGGGGACGTACGCACGGCCGCGCCGGCTTCCTCGAAATGGTTCAGCCAAAATACATCGACGTCGACTCGATCCCCGGCACCGAAAAACCCTGGTGGTATCACTACAACGATTCGCTCACCCGCGCCGCCGACGATTTTCTCAACTACGAATTCGGTAGCCTCGCCGCTAAACTGACACATGCCCGCGGCGCGCTAAAAACTTTCTTCCGCAACCACGGCTTTCGAAAGTGATCGTCACACCTTGCGCGCAAACTCTTCCTGCGTTTAACTGATGACTGAAAACTGACGACTGAGGACTGCCTCGCAAACGCCATGCCCCTCAACGAATGGATCTACGATTGGAACGCCGCCTCGCCGCCGCTCATCCCGCCGGGCACCAAGATTCTTCTTAACGACGAAACCCTCCGCGACGGCCTGCAAAATCCTTCCGTCTACGATCCGCCGATCGCTGAGAAAATAAAAATCCTTCATCTCATGGAATCGCTCGGCCTCGATTCTGCCAACATCGGCCTCCCCGGCGCCGGCCCTCGCGCTTACGAACACACCGAAGCCCTCGCCCGCGAAATCGCCTCCAACCGCATGCGCATCAAGCCCAATTGCGCCGCACGCACGCACGAAAACGACATTCGCCCCATCGTCGAAATTTCTCAGCGCGCCGGCGTCGCCATCGAAGCCGCCACATTTCTCGGCTCCAGCCCCATCCGCCGCCTCGTCGAAGATTGGACCGTCGATCATCTCCTCCGCACCACCGAACACGCCGTAAAATTCGCGGTCTCGAACAACCTGCCGTGCATGTACGTCACGGAAGACACGATTCGCACTGACCCCGACACCGTCAAACGCCTTTACACCACCGCCGTGCAAAATGGCGCACGCGCGGTCGTCCTCTGCGACACGGTCGGCCACGCCACACCGCAAGGCGCCTACAACCTCGTCGAATTTGTCATCCGTGAAGTCGTCAAGCCCAGCGGCGAAGAAATTCGTGTCGATTGGCACGGCCACAACGACCGCGGCCTCGCAGTCGCAAATTCTCTCTGGGCCGCCGCAGCTGGAGCCAACTCCGTTCACGGCGCCGCCAACGCCCTCGGTGAGCGCGTCGGCAACACGCCCATGGAACTCATGCTCGTTAATCTCACGCTTATGGGCCTCATCGACCGCGATCTCAGCCGACTCAAGGAATATTGCAACACCGTCGCCGCCGCCACGCGCACTACCATTCCTCCCAACTACCCTGTTATCGGCCGCGACGCCTTCCGCACCGCCACTGGCGTCCATGCCGCCGCGCTTATCAAAGCCTTCAAGAAGGGTGACATCACCCTCGCCAATTCCGTCTACAGCGGAGTGCCTTCGCATCTCTTCGGTCTCGACCAAATCATCGAAATCGGCCCCCTGAGCGGCAAATCCAACGTCCTCTTCTGGCTCGAACGCCACAAAATCGCGGCCGACGACGCTATCGTCACGCGCATCCTCGACGCTGCCAAAAATTCCGCCCGCGTCCTAACCGATACTGAACTCCACGCCCTCTGCGCCGGAGCGCCCGCTCACTGATGTATAAATTGATGCGCAACCGCGCGCTGCAACTCTTCGTGAATTGCGTTCTCGTGTGCGCTATTCTTTCAGGCATGCCGGTTCGCTCCGCCATTCCATTCTCTGCGCACCGCATGTCCCAGCTTGCCCAGACGTTTCAAAATCCTCAGGTTCAAACCGCGCTCGCCTGGTTCAAGCCGCACTACAGCTGGATTAACGACGAGCAAGCCCGCCTGACCGAAATTCCCGCGCCTCCGTTCGCCGAAGCCCAGCGCGCGCAAGCTGTCAAAGTTTTGCTCGCCGCCGTCGGCCTCGAAGTCCACGTCGACAAAACCGGCAACGTCATCGGCGAACTCCGAGGCTCCAACGAAAAAGAAATTGCCCTCGTCGCCGCTCACATGGACACCGTTTTCCCCGTCGGCACCGACGTAAAAGTCCGTCGCGAAAAAGATCGTATGTCGGCGCCGGGCATTTCCGACAATGGCACCGGCCTCGTTTCGCTCGTCGCGCTCGCGCGCGCACTGCACGAAGCCCGCATCAAACCGCAGCGCACCATTCTCTTCGTCGCCGATGTCGGCGAAGAAGGTGAAGGCAATCTCCGCGGCATGCGCACGCTCGTCGACGCCTATCGCGACCGCCTCAAAGCCGTCATCGTCCTCGACGGCTCCGGCATCGATCACGTCACCACCAAAGCGCTCGCATCGCGCCGTATCGAAGCCGTCGTCTCCGGTCCCGGCGGTCACAGTTGGTCGGACTTCGGCATCCCCAATCCCATCAACGCGCTCGTCCGCGCCTCCGTACGTTTTCTCAACACGCGCGTCCCGGCAAATCCGCGCACCACTTTCAATCTCGGCCAAATCGAAGGCGGCACTTCCGTCAACTCAATTCCGCACGAGGCGCGCCTCAAAGTCGACATCCGCTCCGAAAGCGACGACGAACTCCTCCGCCTCGAAACCGCTCTCCGTGAATGTATGGCCGCCGGAGTCCGCGACGAAATGGAATCCGCCCGCGATCGTTCGAAAGGGAAGCTTGAATGGAAAGTGGACATCCTCGGCACACGTCCTGGCGGTGAACTCGCCGCCGACTCTCCGCTCCTCGCTGCGCTTCGCGCCGCCGACGATTACACCGGAAACGCTTCGCGCTCCGAACGTGCCTCCACCGACGCCAACATCCCTCTTTCGCTCGGCATCGACGCCATTGCGATCGGGGCAGGCGGCAACGGCGGCGGCGCTCATTCGCTTCAGGAATGGTATGAGCCAACCGGCCGCGAAATTGGATTGCAGCGGGCGCTGCTCACCGTCCTCGGCGCCAGTGGAATCATCACCGAGAAGGGAAAATGATCATGCCTCAAACCTTTTTCCGCGCGGCCAGCGCCGCAGCGGCGTTGCTGTCCCTGCTCTCCATCGCGCCGCGCGTCTCCGCTCAATCCGCAACAACCAAACCGGTGAGCCTCGATGCAGACGCCCCGGTCGTTCTCTACAAGAACGCTCATATATATACGAACGACCCGCAAGCGCCGTGGGCCTCCGCCATGCTCGTCCGCGGCGAAGAAATTCTCGCCATCGGTGACGAAGAGGAAGTCTCCGCCCTCGCCGAAAAGGGAACTGGCGTCGTCGATCTAAGTGGCCACTTTGTTATGCCTGGTTTCAATGACGCCCACGTGCATCTCGGCAGCGCCGGCCAAGACGCGCTCGCCGTTCGCCTTCACGGAGCTCCCACTATCGCCGAAGTGCAAAAGCGCCTCGCCGCCGCCATCGCGCAGGTCAAGCCCGGTGAATGGGTCACTGGCTCGGGATGGGATCACACTCTCTGGCCCGAAAAGCGTTTTCCGACGCGTCAGGATCTAGACTCCGTCTCGCCCAACAATCCCGTTTTTCTTGTCCACATTTCCGGCCACGTTGCCGTCGCCAATTCCGCCGCGCTGAAAATCGCGGGCCTCACCGCAAAAACTCCCAATCCCACCGGTGGCGAAGTTGAACACGATTCGAACGGTGAACCTAACGGCATGCTCAAAGAAGGCTCCGCCATGAGCCTTGTAGAATCCAAAGTCCCTCCACCTTCGAACGACCGCCGCAAAAAGGGAATCGAACTCGCTCTCGCCGACGTCGCCGCAAGCGGCGTCACTTCCATTCAGGACAATTCTCTCGTCGACGCCCTCGGCAAAGGCGGCGCAGTCGGCGCAGGCAACGACACCTGGGACGACTTCCTCACCTATCGCAAACTAAAGTCCGAAGGAAAGCTCACCGTTCGAATCACCGAATGGCTTCCTTTCGCTGCGCCGCTCGCGCGCCTCGAACAAATGCGCAAAGATGGGGGCACTGTCGATCCCTGGCTCCGCACCGGCGCGTTAAAAATGGTCACCGATGGCGCACTCGGCTCGCGAACTGCCGCTATGCTCGCGCCCTATTCCGACGATGCAAAAACGTCCGGCATTCTTACCATGGAGCCCGAAAAACTAAGAGCCCTCGCCATCGAGCGCGACAAAGCCGGCTTCCAGCTGAATTTCCACGCCATCGGCGATCGCGCCAACCGCGTCGCGCTCGACACATTCGAAGCCGTTGCCAAAGCCAACGGTCCGCGCGACCGCCGCAATCGCATCGAACACGCTCAAGTCGTCGCCCCGTCCGACATTCCGCGCTTCGCCAGCCTCCAAGTCATCGCTTCGATGCAGCCGTCGCATCAAACCACTGACATGCGCTGGGCCGAAAGCCGCGTCGGCCCCGACCGCATCAGGGGCGCTTACGCATGGAATTCCATCCAGAAATTCGGTGCTCGTCTCGCCTTCGGCACCGACTACGACGTGGAAGTGATCAACCCCTTCCGCGGCCTTTACGCTTGCGTTACGCGCGAACTTCCCGACGGCGGCCCTGCCGGTGGCTGGCAGCCACAAGAAAAAATCTCGCTCACCGACTGCATTCGCGCCTACACCTCCGGCTCCGCTTACGCCGAATTCATGGAAGGCAAAAAGGGCGAGCTAAAAGCCGGCAAGCTAGCCGACTTCATCGTCCTCTCCAACGACCTCACCAAAATCCCGCCCTCTCAATTCACCAAAACCAGCGTCCTAATGACCATTGTCGGCGGCCGCACCGTCTACGCCAACATCAAATAGCTCGCTTTCAGCACGCCTTGTAGTGGCCGGTACTGCGGTCATCCTGAACGAACGTCAGGGATCGCGGCTTGCTCGTTCACGTGCGCCTATCACTTGAACGACTAGAACCCGACGGCGAATCACCGCGTTTGGCTTCGAGGTTTATTTCTTACCGCCTGGTTCGAGTTGCAAGGCCGGCTTGCCGAAGCCGGCCTTGCGGTTTCAGCCTCGTCGCGCACGCGCCATCTGCATACCGGCTGTAGGGGCCGCCTTCCGAGGCGGCCCTCTTCGTTCTCAACCGTGCCGCGATTGCCCCTTCCACCCGCACGCACGCTGCAGTCATCCCGAAGTAGTCTGGTTTTTTCCTGCGTGCGGTCTGTGCACGCCGGGCTTCGGAGTGGAGGGATCTCTCTTCGATTGCAGTCCCGACGCGAACCCAAGTTACGGCCGGCTTCTGAGCGAGGCCACTTTCCCACGATCGCTTTTGACGAACTTCGACTCGCGCCATGGATTTGCGTTCACCCTCTCATCGAGACCGCCCACGCCCCGTTCTATGCTATCCGATGAATTTTTCAACCTTCTCATATTCAATGATTTGCATTGACACTCTGCCTTCCGCGGAGGTAGCGTATCCCCAACAAGGGCCATTTTGGCTTCGGGGATTTCCTTTAGTTAGTTTCAATTCGTCAATTTGTCGGGGCGACCCGCGGTGCGCGGGTCATCAGTCGTTTGCGTTGGAGGAAGTGGTCGGCTTCTCTCAGGGCCACCGGTAGCAGTTACTTCTCGCTAGGGGGAGCTGTAAATGAAACGATGTTTATCCGTATTACTCCTTACTCTCGTAGTCGTTGCCACTGCAAATAGTCAAACGTTCCGCGGCGCCATCAACGGAGCCGTCACCGATCCATCCGGCGCCGCTGTCGCGGGCGCCACGGTCAAGGCAACTGAATCAGCGACCGGACTTGAGCACGCCACCGCCACTTCAACGGACGGGCAGTTTGCGATTCAAGATATCCCGCTGGGCTTTTACAAGGTTTCGATCAGCGCAACGGGATTCCCAACCAACACCGTCGACAAAGTGGAAGTCGTGGCTGGCACCATTTACACGCTGAACGTCCAGCTCAGGCTCGGAGCATCTTCGACGACGGTGGAGGTTTCCGCCGCAGCGATCACTCTGGACACCACCACTAGCGCGCAAACAATGTCGATTCAGGATGATGTGGTGCAGAACGCGCCGCTGAACGGCCGCGATTTCACCCAGCTTATCGCCGTGCAGCCTGGCTTTGGTGGTTATAACGTCGGCGGATTCGGCTCATTGAACGGCACCAGGCCGAACCAAATCAATTGGCAGATCGACGGTGTCGACAACAACGATTTTTGGCACAACATTCCCGCAGTCAACCAGGGTGGTGTTTCGGGCATCGCTGGCGTCGTCCTTCCGATGGACTCCATCGTCGAATTCTCATCGCAGACGCAAGCGGGCCCCGAATCTGGACGCAACGCCGGCGGCACGGTCAACGTGGTGACGCGGTCCGGTAGCAATGAGATTCATGGTACGGCGTATTACTACAATCGAAACGAATTCTACGCGGCGCACACGCCCTTCCTGCCAACCGGCACAAAGGCGCCGCCACTCCGCAACGAGAACTACGGCGCGTCGCTAGGCGGGCCGATCATGAAGAACAAGCTGTTCTTCTTCACCAACTACGAAAAGCAGGACTTTATTATTGGACTCTCTGGCATAGCTACGGAGCCGTCGGACGCTTGGGTTGCCCTTGCACAAGATTTGCTGGCGAATCCAGGCAGCAAGTACGGCTCCTACGCGCCTGTCTCGGCAAGTGCCGCTTCCACCACCGCGGTCGGCCCCACCGGCTTTTGGCCCCGTAGCGGAAATGGCAGCATTGCAGCGCTGCCACTGACTCTAAACAACTTCTTCTCCTCAATCGCGGAGACCGGCCACAGCTACAATGGGGTCGGGCGTGTGGATTACGAGCTTTCCAACAAACACCATCTCTACCTGCGCGGCTACATCGGGCAAGGAAATCAAACTGCCCCGCTTGGCGGCAGTCCGGCACTCGGCACCGCCAGCTCGAACCTGCAAGACTACTTTGAAGTTGCTCCGTTGCACGTTGGCAACTACTCTGCGGTGCTCAATTCCACATTTAGCTCGAGGGTGACCAACCAATTCCTTTTTGGCGCCAACTACTTCAACCAGATCTTTAACGACTTTAACAACAGCTTCAACACCAAGAGCATGGGCCTGAACCTGAGTACGGACGCTGTTAACCACGGTCAGTACATCAACGGAGCTCCTAACATCGTCATCGGGCCGAGCGGCGGGGTATTTGAACAGATCGGCCTGACCCCTCCGGAAGGCCGCAGCGATTTGACTTGGCACATTAATGATGTTGTCTCCCACAACATTGGCAATCACAGCCTCCGCTACGGAGGTGAAGTCCGCCATGCCACGCTGGATGAGTTCTACCACCGTCGCGGAACGGGCAAGTTCACCTTCATGGGTGATGAAGGACCATGGGCGGGAGCAACTGGCTGCGGCGCGGCGAGCCCGACTCCTGCATGCGCGGCCCTGGCCAACGCTGCGAACAATCAGAACTTGCTTCCCGGCGCCCTTTCCCTCGCCGACTTTTTGGCCGGCTTCGTCTCGAACAACGTAAGTGATCCCGGATCGGCGATTGCCGTCGGCAATCCCGAGCGGTTCGTTGCCGTCAACGCCTTCAGCTTGAACTTTCAGGATAGCTGGCAGACCACGAAGCGCCTGAGTCTGACGTTTGGTCTCCGCTACGAATACTTTGGCCCCATGCACAGCCAGCACGCTGACCTGGCGAATTTTGTGGAGGGTACCGGTCTGGTTGCCCTGCCTGCCGGGCAAGGTGTTTTCTCGCCGGATCGCAACAATTTGGCCCCGCGCTTTGGTTTTGCTTATCAGGCAAATCAGAAAGGCGACTTTGTCGTGCGCGGCGGAGCCGGTGTGTTTTACGACCAAATCAATCTCAATCCGTTCTTGGACTTCCGGCCTCCAGTCGCTGCTCCGCAGGGCATCGAAGGGAACGCCTTCGGCAGTACGCCGGTCACTACCTACAACGCTCCCTTCTGCGGAACTCTGGCAGACGGCAGTTACCAGTGGGATGCGGTGCAGGCCGCGACATGTCCGACAGGGTATAGCAACGTTGGCAAGACGAATACGGGCAGTGCGATCTTTGGACCGGCGCTAGCCTGCAGCGATCCCAATTGCGCAGCAAGTGGAGATCCCGCCGGTGTCGGCGTCTACTCAGTCGGTAAGAACTTCCGGACGCCGTATTTCTACAATTACAACTTGCAGATCGAAAAAGGATTGGGCAATGCCGGCGTGATCCAAGTCGGGTACGTCGGTAGCCAGGGCCGCAAGCTGAACCTCGTCAGCAACATCAACCAGGGTCATGCCATCTCCAATAACTTTGGAGCGATTCTCCAGCTAAATACATCCGGCACTTCGAACTACAACGCACTGCAAGCCGTATTCCGTTCGAGGAACTGGCACGGGCTGACCTCGCAGGTTGCCTATACTTGGTCGCATGCCCTCGACGAAATCAGCGAGTATCGCGCTGCGATTCTCGATGACCCCAATAACAAGCGCGCCGACTATGGGAACGGCGACTTCGATACTCGCCATCTCTTCACTCTCAATTTCACCTACGACGTGCCGAAGGCGGCTTGGGCAACATCTCCGTGGGCGGATCGCCTGGTCAACGGCTGGCAAGTCAGCAGCATCATGAATTTCCACTCCGGTCAGCCGTACGACGAACTTCTGTCGGGCTTGAACTTCCTCGGTGGCAAGGCGACCACCGGTTCGAACAAGTTCGACACAACCATCCCGGGCTTGCAGTGGCTCAATCCGACGGCTTTCTGTAATCCAAGCGACCCAGGTTGTGGCGGAGCCTCGGTATCACGCAACAAATTTCCGGGACCGAACTTTAGAGACGTTGACCTGTCCGTGATCAAAAACATTCCAATCAGGGAGCGCATAGCGCTTCAACTGCGAGCGGACATGTTCAACATGTTCAATCGCACTAACTTTGCATCCGGCGTAGGTTCGGTAGGTACCAGCTGCAACGAAGACCCTATTGCCCACCACTGCACGGCCGGTTTCGGCACCGTCACCGACACCATCGGCGATTTCAACGGCGCTCCGGGTCTTGGCCCAGGCGAACAGTTCAACATGCAGCTTGCTGTCAAGCTCCGCTGGTAGCTGCTAGGAATCGAGACTCCCAAGTCTCGGGCAACTCTTTCCCGGGAAGCGTCGCGAGGCGCTTCCCGGTTTTTCTTGTGCGACGCTCTCGGGCAAGTGAGCGCAGGTTCACCCAATCATCTACTGCAGATCAATTCGCGTTACTTCTCCCTGCGCGGGGCCTTCCGAAGAACGTTCATACGATACGGTCGCTTTTCTGTCCCGCCATTTCGCGCACGGCGCCGTGGCCGCCGTGCCGAGCGTGCCGCCGTCGTAGATCTCGATCTTTCCAATATCCCGTACCCGTAGCAGCACGGATCCACCGTCTGAAGTCAGCGTAAACAGGACTTCCGGCGGATGTCCGCATAGCAGCTCCGCAATCTGTCCGCTTGCCTTTTGCGATTCCTTCGGTCGTTGCGCGGCCCCGCCGGTCACGTTGCTCTCGCCCATCGCCGCATCGTTCGCGTCGGATGTTGCAGCTCCCGCCGCCGATGGATTCTGCTTGTTTTGTATCTGGCGCAGAAAAGCGTTGGCCATGCTGCGATCGCGGGGTAACGTGGCGACCTTCACCGCCCGGTCCGCAATCTTCTTTGCGTCTTCCGTTTGCCCATTCCCCAGAAAAGCCTTCCCCAAATCTATGTAATACGCGAGGTTTCCCGGTTCCAGTTCGATCGCACGCGATGCCTCCGCCGCAGCTTTTGCTTTGGTCTCCGGCATTTGCGAGTAGGCGATTGAGAGAAACGCGTGTGCCGGAGCAAAATCAGGGTTCAGCGCGATCGCTTTTTCCAGATTCGCGCGG
Organism: Candidatus Dormiibacterota bacterium; assembly: GCA_035577625.1. Lineage (GTDB taxonomy): Bacteria > Acidobacteriota > Terriglobia > Acidiferrales > UBA7541 > Acidiferrum. Next base: position 14,700 of record DATLVG010000062.1, on the reverse strand, counting down.
ATTTCCGGAGTCGTTTCCGGAGAATAGCCCTTCTTTCTCAGCACCATCAGCGCCCGGTAAAGATACACGAGCGCGTCGTTTGGATTCGCTGCAAGCGCCTGATCGAATTCCTTTCCCGCGTTCTCGAAGTCCGATCGCAGAAAATGGAAGTACGCCAGCGAATCGTGCAGCCCCGGTGCTTTCGCGTCCAGCCCTTCCGCGTCGTGCAGCAGCGCAATCGCCTCGCCCTGGTGGTTGTTGCGCAGCAGGAAGTCGGCTTGTGCAATTAGCCCCTCCGCCGGACTGAGCGCCCGCAGGGGGAAATCCTTCTCGGAGATATTCAGCTTAAGCGGAACGATCTGGTAGACATAAATCTGTCGGCGGGAGTACTGATCAAGGTTGTCGTCCAGTTTTTTCAGATCTCCGAACGCTTGCTTTGCCGCTTCGATCGGATCGTCGGTCGTCTGCAGCGCTCCGAGGAATTTGTTCAGCAGGCCTTTGTCGCGCAGTCCCTCCGCATTCTGGAAGTAGTGGACCGCCAGCCACGATTCGGCGTAGAAAATTCCCGCATGATCCTGTGTGTTGTAAAGCGGCGAACTTCCTTCCAATGTGACCAGCGTCGCTATGGGCAGAAGCCTGTTTTGCTGCAGATAACGCACCTGCCGCGCGTCCACCATGCCGACTCGCCCCTCTTTGTTCTCGATTTGTGAATTGCCCCAGTATTCGGCCAGCCCCTCGTCCAGCCACAGCGGCAGCCCCCGGTAGTTCAGCCGAAATAGCCCGTGCGCGTATTCGTGGTATAAGTTGTGAAATTCGTTCGCGCCCGATCCGGTCGCGTCCGTGCGAATCACCGCATAGTTCTTGTCGTAGGAGACCTTGTAGAATCCCGCAATCTTCATCGCGTTTTTGTTCTGCCCGTAGGTCGGCAACAGCAGCTTCAGCGAATCTTCGTTCTTCAGCGCGAAAACGATCGTTGGCTTTCCAAAATCCACGCGCAGTTTCGGAAAACTCTGTTCGAACATTCCGCGCACGTCTTCAAACTGTCGCGCGATGCGCCGCCCTTCGCGCTCTCCGGCGTTGGTCAGCACGGTAAAATGCGGCGCCCGAATTTCGAGCCAGTTCTCGCGATGCTCCGCAAGAGCGCTCCGCGCGCCGGCAAGCCCCGCGATGGTGAGGAATGCGTACAGGAGGGTTTTCGCTTGGTATCTCATGATACCCGCATGTTAACTATACGCGGCCGTCTGTCAAGAAAACCTGCAGGGGAATTTTCGTGGCTGTTGCGCTAAGCTACTCAACCTTATTCGCATGAATCCGACCGTCACTTCCAAAAACCGCGTGCGCGCCGACCTTGGCCTCGCTTTCTGCACGATTCTTTGGGGCTCGACTTTTGTCGTAGTAAAGAATTCGCTCGACAATTCTTCCGTTTTTCTGTTTCTTGCGCTGCGGTTCACGCTCGCGGGAATCGTGATGGCGTTGTGGCGGCCGAAAGTTTTTCGTACTCTCGCGCGCGAAGAGATTTTCGCGGGACTGCGCCTGGGATTTTTTATGTTCGGCGGCTACGCGTTTCAATCCGCCGGACTCCAATATACGACCGCGTCGAATTCCGGATTTGTTACCGGCTCCAGCGTCGTTCTCGTTCCAATTCTTTTCGGATTGTTTTGGGGACATCGCTTTACCGCGTGGGTTTACGCCGGCGCGCTTGCCGCCGGATTTGGACTGTACTACCTAACTATTCCTAACGAAGGAGTAAGCCATCTGAATCGTGGGGACGTTCTCACATTTGTTGCGGCTGCTTCGTATGCGGTGCACATTATTCTGGTCAGCGAATATGCGAAGGAACATTCGGCATCGGCGCTTGGCGTTCTGCAGGTCATTGCTTGTGCCGGAATGGCCTGGGTGATGACGGGAATCGCTGCGGCGATTCGCTGGCAGCCCGTGCGATTTGTTCCGAGTTGGTCGCTCCTTGTTGGCGTTGCGATTTGTGCCGTCTTCGCGACGGCCGTTGCGTTTTCGATTCAGCTTTGGGCTCAGCAATATACTTCGGCGGGGCATGCAGCAATTTTGTTTACGCTGGAGCCTGTTTTTGCGGTGCTGACTTCGTATCTCTTTCTTGGGGAGCGGCTCGCGGCTCGGGCCCTGTTTGGCGCGGCGTTTGTCCTCGCTGGAATTTTGATTGCCGAGCTGCTTGGACCGGCCGCCGCTCCGGAATCGGCAGAGCCAGTGCAGTCCCCTCAGCTATAGTTTTTCACGTCGACCGGGTCAAACATGGTGGCGGTGGCGGCGTGGACTTTTTCGTAGGCGTCGATGGCGGCAACGTGTTGCATGGACGTGCCGATGTCGTCGAGGCCTTTTAGCAAAACTTCTTTGCGCGATGGCGCGATTTCAAATTTGTAAGAGACGCCGTAGTTGTCGGTTACGGTTTGATTCGGCAGGTCGATGCTGAGGGCGTAGCCTTTTTCGGATTCGGTGCGGCGGAAAAGTTCGTCGATTTGCATTTCGGTGAGTTCAGCCGGCAGGATGCCGTTCTTGAAACAGTTGTTGTAGAAAATGTCCGCGTAGCTCGGAGCGAGGATGACGCGGAAGCCGTAATCGCCGATGGCCCACGGCGCGTGTTCGCGGCTGGAACCGCAGCCGAAGTTTGCACGCGTGAGAAGGACGCTCGCGCCTTTGTATTGCGGCTTGTTCAAAATGAAATCCGGATTCGGTTTTTCGCCCGGCTGCGTGTAGCGCCAATCGTAAAACAAAATCCGGCCAAAGCCTTCGCGCGTAAGCGCTTTCAGGAATTGCTTGGGCACCATCTGGTCGGTGTCGACATTGACGCGATCCAGAGGAAGAACCAAACCGCTGTGTGTAATAAATGGTTTCATCTGGCTCTATTTTTCCTTTTCAAAAAAGTGCTGCAATATGCCAGCACGGCTATCGCAACCAGTAACGTCACAACGCTATTCCGCGACGTCCAATTCAGGCCATAAACGCCAAATCGCCAAACAGCGACAAAAGGCTAACTTTCCACTTTATCCGATTGCTGTGACCCCGCGCTGAGTTGAGAGCCATCGCGTCGGATTACTCCACGTGGGCGACGTCGAATTCGCGGACGTCGACGAAGTGGCCGGCGAGTGCGGCGGCGGCGGCCATGACGGGGCTGACGAGGTGCGTGCGGCTGTCGCGGCCCTGGCGGCCTTCAAAGTTGCGGTTGGAGGTGCTGGCGCTGCGTTCGTGCGGCGGAAGAACGTCGGCGTTCATGCCGATGCACATGCTGCACCCCGCGTCGCGCCACTCGAAACCGGCTTCTGTGAAAATTTTGTCGAGGCCTTCTTTTTCCGCAGCGGCTTTAATTCCGCGCGAGCCGGGAACGATAAGCGCCTGTTTGATGGATTTTGCGACGTGCTTTCCTTCGACAAGATGCGCGGCGGCGCGGAGATCGTCGAGCCGGGAATTGGTGCACGATCCGATGAAGACGCGGTCGACGCTAATATCCGTAATCGGCGTTCCCGGTTTCAATCCCATGTACTTCAGTGCGCTCTCCGTAGCTTTTTGATCGTTCAGATCCTTGAAGTCGTGCGGATCGGGAACGCGCGAATTCACACTGGTGACCATACCGGGATTCGTGCCCCAGGTGACTTGCGGCGCGATCTGTTCGGCTTGGAGTTCGACAGTCATGTCGAATTTTGCGTTTTCATCAGAATGCAATTGTTTCCAACGTTCGACAGCTTCCTGAAATTCATTTCCACGAGGCACGAATGGACGACCCTCAAGATACTTAAATGTCGTGTCGTCGGGCGCGACCATTCCGGCTCGCGCGCCGCCTTCAATGGTCATGTTGCAGACGGTCATGCGGCCTTCCATGGAAAGTTCGCGAATGGCCTGGCCGCCATATTCCGCGACGTGACCGGTGCCGCCGCCGATGCCAATTTTTCCGATGATGGCGAGAATGATGTCTTTTGCGGTGACACCTTTCGGGCGTTTGCCGTGAACGAGAATGTGCAGCGTTTTGGATTTGGATTGCACGAGGCACTGCGTCGCGAGAACGTGTTCGACTTCGCTGGTGCCGATGCCGAACGCGAGCGTGCCGAAAGCGCCGTGCGTGGAAGTGTGGCTGTCTCCGCAAACGATGGTGTTGCCGGGTTGCGTGATGCCAAGTTCAGGGCCGATGACGTGAACGATGCCCTGATTCTTGCTGTTCATGTCGAAGAGGCGAACGCCGGTTTCGCGGCAATTCTTTTCGAGCGCTTCAAATTGGAGGCGCGCGTCGGTGTCGATGATGGGGAGCGTGCGGTCCTTGGTGGGGACGGAGTGGTCCATGACGGCAAAGGTGAGATCGGGGCGGCGGACTTTGCGGCCTTCGGCCTTGAGTCCGGCGAAGGCTTGCGGCGAAGTGCCTTCATGGATGAGGTGGCGGTCAATATAGATGAGCGCGGGTTTGCCGGGTTCCTGATGGACAAGATGGGAATCCCAGATTTTTTCGTAGAGGGTTTTCAGGGGCATTGGTTTTCTCGAAAGGAGTTTAGCACCGCGACGGGGCGAGGGCAAAAACGACGGACCGAAAAATGAAAAGTGGAAAATTGAGAATGAATCGACCCCGGCAACGTTGGAGGATTGCGTAGAACGGGTATTGGCCCCGGCCAGAGAGTTTTGACGGAAGGAAGGGGTAAACGAGTCTGTGTGGCAACGGCGCTGACTTGTCGGATGTGGGTGAGTTTCATGGTTCATTTGCTTACCTTCCGGATCGTAGGCCTTTGGAGTTTGGCTTTGCAGCGTGCCGAGCGTTCTCAGCGTGGCGTCAGTTGCCACATCCGCATCAGGCTGAAGGCGATGGTGGCGAGGGCGAACTCTGCGGCCACTTTTCCAAGCCCGCGCATCCGGAAGCGCCGCATCCCTTGTTGCTCTTTCAGGATCCCGAAGACCGGCTCGACCACTGCTTTTCGTCGTCGGTACAATGCTCGCCCGGCGGCGGAATCCAGCTTTTTTCGGAGTCGCCGATGCGCCGCGTGATAGGGGCCGGCTTCCCTCTCCAGGCGAAATGACCGGCGTTAGGCGGAATCCCGGTGAGGTTTAGACCCAAGATGCCGCCTCGGAAGGCGGCCGCTAGAACAATGCGAACAACGTGCGGAGAAGGGCCGATCGGGAGATCGGCGTTCCCGGAGTTATTGGGGCGTGAAGGATTTTAGGCGGGCGACGGTGGGGGCGTCGAGGGACTGGATTAGGGCGATGACGAGGTCGACGGTGCGGTCGAAGTCGGAGCGATCTATAATGCCGTTGTGGGCGTGGGTGGAGCGAGCGGGGACGAGGATGGTGGTGACGGGAACTCCGGTGTTGTTGAGTTTGATGGCGCCGGCGTCATCGCCGAAACCGGGAACGAAATCGAATTGCAGCGGAATGTGCTGCGCGGCGGCGACGTCTTTTACGTGAGCGACCAGTTTACGATTTGGGAGTTCGCTGAAGGTGTAAAGCATCATGCCAGGACCACCGCCAAGAACTTCCTGTGCAGCTTCGGGACCGGGGCCGGGAACGTCATTGGGAATGCCAACTTCCAGGCTGAAACCGATATCGGGATTGATGATGCGGGCGGAAGTTTGCGCGCCGCGCATTTCGATGCTGCCTTCTTCCTGGACGGTTGCAGCGTAGAAAACCTGATTGGGATGCGGAGTTTTAGCGAGGCGCCGCGCGACTTCTAGCATGACGGCGCAGCCGACACGGTCGTCCCATGCTTTGGCGAGATAACGATTGTTGGCAAGAACGGCGAAGTCCGAAACGGGGACGACGGGATCGCCGGGAGTGATGCCGAGTGCCGCGACGTCTGCGGCGGAGCGTGCGCCGGTGTCGAGATAAAGATCCTGTTGTTGGGGCTGGCCTTGCGGGTTGTGCGGAGCGATGTGCGCGTCCCAAATGTCCGTGACGGCGAGGACCGGGCCTTTGGAGCCGATGATGACCCAACGCTGATCGGGAAGCGCCGCGCTTAGCCAATAGCCGAGCATTTGCATGGAGATGAGCCCGTCGGGGCGGATGCGGCGAACCATGCCGCCGAGTTCGTCCATGTGCGCATCGAGCATGATGCGCGGGCCGGAGTTGCCTTGCTGTGCGATGACGGAGCCGAGGCCGTCGTAGGTGATGCTGTCGGCGAAGGGCTTGAAGCGGTCGGTCATGATTTTGCGGATGGCTTCTTCGTAGCCCGGAGGGCCAGGGGCTTCGGTGAGTTCTTTAAGGAGTTGGACGAGGCGGTCTTGTGTCGGCGGTTGGGCGGATGGCGGTGCTTGTGCGCGGAGGGGAAGCGCGGTGAGCAGAATGAGGAATGCGACGAGAAAGCAGGGCATTGGGTTGATTCTCCTAGGTGGAAAGATGATAGAGCAGAGTGAGCTAGAGGAGAGAAATTCGTTTGGGGATTCTCGCGGAATGAAAAATTGGCTAGGCGCAGACGAAGTCTCTCCCCGTGGCACGTCGGCGAGGCAAGAATTGGTGGTCGTGGAGCGAACAGGGCACGATATAACAGACGGTGTCAAAACTCAGTTCCTGTCGGTCATGACCACAAGATGCAGCGCATGAGATTTCAACTCTACGCGATTTGTGGACACGACTTGGAGTTTCGTATCACCCTGATACAAGGTGCCCCTACGCGGGCAAGAGTGAAGATTAGATTTTTTGGCGTTTCCAGTAGCCGCGCTTGAAAAGAATGATGCTGACGGCGGCCATGGATGCCTCGGCGACAACAACGGACCAGTAGACGCCGTGCGCTTGCATGCGCGTGTGAAGGGCCAAGAAGTACGCGAGCGGGATCTCGAGCGTCCAGAACGCGAAGAAATTGACGATCGTCGGCGTGACGGTGTCGCCCGCGCCGTTGAAGGCTTGCAGCATGACCATGGCGTAGGCGTAGCCGATATTGCCGTAGCTGAAGATGCGCAACGCGGCGACGGCAAGCGGAACGACCGCCGGGTCTTGCGTGAAGAGACGAATGACGGGTTCGGCGAAAAGGATAAAGAAGACGCCGACGAGCCCGAGAAAAATCATGTTGTAGAGGCCGGTACGCCAAACGGATTTTTCGGCGCGTTCGGGTTGCTTCGCGCCGAGATTCTGGCCGACGAGCGTGGCGGCGGCGTTGCTGAGGCCCCACGAAGGGAGAATGACGAAGATGACGATGCGAATGGCGATGGTGTAGCCAGCGAGCGCAGCGGAGCCGAAGACGCTGACGATGCGGACCAGGCCAATCCAGCTGGTGTGCGCGATGGCGAACTGCATGATGCCAGTAAGCGAAACACGTAACAGCCGAAAAAGAACTGAGAAGTCCAGGCGAATCTGCTCGCGCAGGATGCGAATGCGTTCGGAGCCGCGAAGCAGGCGATAGAATTGATAGAGCACGCCAATGCTGCGGCCAGTGAAGGTGGCGAGTGCGGCGCCAGTGACGCCGAATTTGTGAAACGGTCCGACGCCGAAGATGAGGCACGGGTCGAGAATGAGATTGATGATGTTGGAGACCCAGAGAAGGCGCATGGCGATGGCGGCATCGCCGGCACCACGGAAGATGGCGTTGTTGAGAAAGAGAAGCACGATAGCGCCACAGCCGCCGAGAGCGATGCGGGCGTAGCCCGAGCCGGTCTGGATGATTTGCGGCGACGCGCCCATCAAATGAAGGAGATTGGGCGCGTAGATGAAACTGGGAATTCCGACGAGGAGCGAAACGGCGATTCCGAGTGCGATGGCTTGTACACCGGCGACAGCGGCGGCTTTGGGATCTTTTTCGCCGATACGGCGCGCGACCATGGCGGTGGTGGAAAGGCTGAGGCCGAGTCCGATGGCGAAAACCAGCATGAGCAAAGATTCGGTGAGACCGACGGTGGCGACGGCGTCCGCGCCCAGCCGGCCGACCCAGAAAACGTCGACTACGGCGAAGAGCGACTCGAGCACCATTTCCAGAACCATGGGTATGGCGAGGAGGATGATGGCACGATTGAGATTGCCGGCGGTGTAGTCCTGATGCGAGCCGCGGAGGGCTTCGGCGATGGACTTCCAGAACGACGGCGGCGGTGCGGCAACAGTTTGATCGAGCGACGACATAAAATGAACGCATGCTTTCTGCGCGGGCGAGGAAAATACGAACAGGCCGGCGCGGCCGAAAAACGTTAATCTGAAGGATACGGGAAAAGGGAAGTCGCCGGGAGGCGATTAGACCGAGACAGCGATGACGAAGAGGGACATATTTCACCGCCGGCGTGGATACAAATATTGCCGGTAAGAAGAGTGTATACGGTGGGCAGGGTGGGATGCTAGGGATTTTTTGCGGGCGCTATGACGCGGGGAGAAATGTCGAATCTTGACGCACGCGCGCGAGCGCGCGGGGTAAAGGGGCGATGAGCAGAATTTATTACACGACGATGGAAAGTCCAGTGGGAACGCTGCGGCTGGTGGCGGAAGAGTTGGGGCTGCGAACGGTGTGGTTTGTGCGCGGGAGGAAAGAAGAGAAGCCGGATGCGGAGTGGAAGGAAGACGCTGCGTTTTTCGTTGAGGTGATTCGACAACTGAATGCTTATTTTGCGGGCGAGCTGAAGGAGTTTGAGATACCTCTGTTGATGCTTGGGACGGAGTTTCAGAAGCGGGTGTGGAAAGCGCTGCTTACGATTCCTTACGGCGAGACGATGTCGTACGGAGAGTTGGCGAAAAAGATTGGCGAGCCGAAAGCGGTGCGTGCGGTCGGCGCGGCAAATGGCCAGAACCCGCTACCGATTATTGTGCCGTGCCATCGCGTGATTGGAAGCGATGGAAGTTTGACGGGATTTGGCGGAGGGCTGGAGAACAAGAAAAAACTGTTGGAGTTGGAGAAGGGGCAGAGGTCGTTTTTGTAATCAATCACTCAAGATCGAGCGCCATTTTCAAAGCGCGATTGAGTTCCGCGATTTTTGCGGGCGAGAGACGGCCAATGTAATTGGTTAAGTCGGATTTACGAATACTTACAAGGTTGTCGCACATGATCCAACTGTGATGCGTCAGTCCTTCGTCCGGCCCAACGGGGACTTGTGTGGAGAGTCCTTCGCCGACTGAGAAGACAGGGGCGCAGACTGCTGAAGCAAAGCGGGAGTCTAGAACTATCTGGCGGCTGACCACGACAAATGTGCGATGAGACTTTGGATCTCCCCCAGGCTTGTGGACGCGATAGAGTTCTCCGCGGTGCAAGGCCGACCTCGTCAAAGCAGTTTATTCAGCGGCGGACTGATACCCTAGCGAATCTTCCGCTTCACGATTCAGGCGGTCGGCGGCGGCGTTAATGCGAGCAAGATCGCGGGCGTGAAGCGCTTTGCGGGCGCGGTCGCGGATGTATCGACGAAGCACACGCTCAATGAAAGACGAGCGCGAGAAGCGCGATCCAGCAATGCGGTCAATCTGCGCTAGAACGTCCTTTGATAGTGTGACAGAAGTCTTCTCTTTCATACTACCAACATACTACCATAGCTTGTAGGCGATTGGACATCGAATAGCCCCGCCAGTCTGCCGTTAGTAGCGCCAGGAAGTTAGGTCGGCGCCGGGAGGCGCGGTCTTGGCGATGCGCTCAAGAATTTTCGGCAAGTATTGCGTGTTGTAGTGGAGGCGCGAGAGATAGTTGGGAAGACTCGGGTCGCCATTCCAGCAATGTTCGGCTTTGTCGCCGTATTTCACTTCGCCATCGTAAGGCGGGTTCGTGGTGGTCTTGAGAAAATCTTCGAGAAGGTAGACTGCGTCGTTTAGCATGTAATTGTCCGCGCTGCCAACGTAGATGTGCAGTTTGCCCTGGAGTTTGGGGCCAAGCTTCGTCCAATCACGCTGGAGAATCGCGCTCAGGTCGTAATGTTCCTTCCAATACTCGGCGACTTTGTGGTCGATCTCGCCGGTATATTTGTCGAAGATTTGCTGTGGGTAACCGTCGGCGCCGACAGGACCGTAGACGGCTTGCCAAATGTCGAACTGCTCGCCCGAGCGCGCATGCGTGCCGAGCGCGAGTTCATATTGATTGACGGATTGCGTCGTTGCCAGCGTGCGGCCTAAGTAGTCGCGATACGACGGTTGAGCCATCTGGGTGTGCGGTCCCTGCAGGAAGAACGCGTTTTTGTCCGAGTACAGATTGATGTTGGTGTAAGCGCGGAAGTCGACAGGATCGGGGCACGCTACGAAAGCACCGTTGTAGTGGTCGGGATAAAACATTTGCACGGCGAGAGATTCCCATCCGCCGGTTGAGCCGCCGTAAACGAAACGCGCCCAGCCCTGGCCGATAGCATGAAATTGTTTTTCGATCGCGGGAATGAGTTCCGTTTCAATCGCTTCACCGTTGGGCCCGAGATTGGCGGAATCGACGGCGTAAGAGTCATCGTAATACGGATTGGCGTGATTGATTTGCGCGACGAGATAGCGCGGGAGATCTTTTGAAATCCAAGTTTGGTAGAACTTGTACTCTTCCTGTTGCTGAATGCGATTGTAACCGGAAATATGAAAGCGCTCGGAATAGTCGGGCTTGAGATTGGGATCGGGCGGGTCGGTGCGAAGGCCTTCGAAGTCGTGATTGAAATGGTCTTCGGAAATCATAAGCGGGAAGCGGGCGTTGGGATGTTCGTCGAAGCCTTCGGGGACGAGGATGTTGGCGGAGAGGAACATCGCGCGGCCCCAGAATTTGGTGAGGAGTTGCGACTGGATTTTTAGATGGCGGACGTACTTGGTGTCTTTCGGGTCGGGGATCGGGGGAATTTCCTGATCGAGCACAATGGAGAATTCCGTGGAGGAATCGAAGGTGATTTCTTGTGACTTGCTGTAGAGGTTGCCAGGAGCGATGTTCCAGTGCTGGCCTTCGCCGCGATCCATGGGGAGCTTTACCGTGTGGCCGTCGGCGCGATGAAACGTTTCGTAGCGGTGGAGAAGCGCCTGAACAAAATATTTGCCGGGCTTTAGGTCGTGAAGATAGCGGACGGGATAACCAAAGGCATTGCCATCAATCATGAGTACTTGTTGACCCGGTTGCCAGTTTCCGACATCGACGCCGAAAACGATTTGCGTTTTATAGGAAAGGCTAATTTGGTTGCGCGGCTCGCCGGAAGGGTCGGTGGAAAAAAGAAGAAGGAGACGGCCGTCGAGAGGAGTAGCGCTTTTTTCCTTTGGAAAGGAGAGGGAAAATTTCTGCGCTTGCGCCATAGCGATTTGCGCGTTGAGAAACGGCAGCGCGAGGAGCGCAAAGGAAATGCGAGTGACGATGATCGAGAAGCGGCGCATGAAGGAATTCTCCACGATGAGAGATGGCACCAAGCGCACGAATGATACAGCGAATGTGAGATAGTTTCTGGGAAAAGTTGCGCGGGCACGAAGAAATCGAGGGCGGGCGATGGCGGACGGGAGAAAAGTGAAGTGGGGCGTGCTGGGAGTGGCGTCGATTGCCACACGCAAAGTAATTCCGGGAATGCAGAAGGGCGCGTTGAGCGCGATTACGGCGATCGCGTCGCGAGACTTGAAAAAGGCGGAAGCGTCGGCAAGAGAACTCGGAATTGCGAAGGCCTATGGCTCGTACGACGACCTGCTGGCCGATAAAGAAATTGAAGCGGTGTACAACCCGTTGCCAAATCACTTGCATGTGCCATGGACGGCTAGGGCGGCCGAGGCGGGGAAGCACGTGCTTTGCGAAAAGCCGATTGCCCTGAACGCGGCGGAGGCAGAAAAGTTGCTGGCGGTTCGCGCGCGGACCGGAGTAAAAATCGGCGAAGCGTTCATGGTGAAGACGTATCCGCAATGGTTGCGCGTGCGAGAGTTGGTGCGCGAAGGGCACATCGGCAAGTTGAAGTCCATCATAACCGTGTTCAGTTATTTTAATCGGGACGCGAAGAACGTTCGGCATAAAGTGGAGTGGGGCGGCGGCGGCTTGCTGGATATTGGCTGCTATCCGATTACGCTTTCGCGGTGGATTTACGGAGAAGAGCCGAAGTGCGTAACGGGAACGATTGAAAACGATCCGGAGTTCGGTACGGACCGCCTGGCATCGGCCGTCTTGGAGTTTTCCTCTGGGCAGTCGATTTTCAGTTGCGGCACTCAGACGAATTATTTTCAACGGATGACGCTGCTCGGAACCACCGGGCGGATTGACGTCGAAATACCTTTCAACGCGCCGACGGACCGGCCCTTGCCGCTGACGATTTCAAATGGGATGGAATTTGCCGGCGGCAAAAGCATCGTCGAAATGATTCCGCCCGCGGATCAATACACGATTCAGGGCGACGCATTTTCACGCGCGATTCGCGAGAACACGGAAGTGCCGGTGTCGCTGGAAGATGCCATCGGGAATATGAGAGTGATTGACGCGATTTTTCGTTCGGCAGCGAGCGGAAAGTGGGAGCGGCCTTGAAGGCAATCCGCCGTATCGCCCTGGCGTGGCTTGTCGCTTCACTAACGTGCGTGGCTCCGTCCTTTTCTCAGGCGCAAACGCAAAGCCAGGTGCGGTTTACAGACGTCACGGACAAAGCGGGAATCAAATTTAAACATTTCAAGGGAAACAAGGGGATGTCCATCAACCTGGAAGAGTTCGGGCCAGGCGTTTGCGTGGCCGATTTTGACGGCGACGGTTGGACGGATATTTATTTTGTGAACGCACGTGACCGCTACGACCGCGGCATCAAGGTTCAGAACGCGCTCTATCACAACAATCGGGACGGCACTTTTAGCGATGTGACCGACAAAGCGGGAGTGCCTGGAACTGGATTCGGGCTGGGCTGCGTCTGGGGAGACTACGACAACGACGGTTTTCCCGATTTGTTTGTGACGCAGTTCGGAAAGAACGTTCTCTATCACAACAATGGCGACGGGACGTTCAGCGATGTGACCGACAAGGCGGGCGTTGGTGGACTCGAGACCGGAATGTTTCACGCGGGCGCGACGTTCGTGGATTACGACCGGGACGGCAAGCTCGACCTTTACGTTGGCACCTACGTGGCGATGGACAACGACTCGCAACGGTACTGCAAGATTGGAGCGATGCTGACAAGCTGTCCGCCCAGCGCGTTCAAAGGCAGCCCCAACGCGCTTTACCACAACAACGGCGACGGAACGTTCACGAACGTAACGAAGAAAGCAAAGATTCTAGAGCCGGAAGGCAAAAGCCTCTCGGTCGGCGCGGCCGATTTTGACAACGACGGCTGGCCTGATATTTTTGTGGCAAACGACGGCGTCCGCGCGTTTTTATTCCGCAACAGGCGCGACGGTACGTTTGAAGAGACGGCCGGGATTACAGGCATGGCGTACTCGCAGACGGGACAGCCGATGGCGGCGATGTGTATTTCGCTCGGCGACTACGACAACGACGGCTTATTGGATCTTTACATCTCCGACTTTCAAGGCAGTTCGGATCACGTTTGGCACAACGACGGAAACGGATTCTTCAGTGAGACCAGCGATAGTGCGGGAATCACACTTCCGACGAAGACGGTATTAAGTTTTGGCGGAGGTTTTGTCGACTATGACAACGACGGGTGGCTGGATATTTTTATTGCGAATGGCCATGTGTACCCGGAAATTGAACAGGGTTTTCCCGACACTCACTACAAGCAGCTGAATACCGTCTTTCACAACTTGAAGAACGGGAAGTTTGCTGAAGTATCCGGCGTCACGGGAATTGCTTCGCTAGCGCCACGCATTGGGCGGGGAGTGGCATTTTTGGATTTCGATAACGATGGTTCGGTGGACGTGCTGGTGGCGAACAATGGCGATCCTCCGACGCTGCTGCGTAACGGGGGCGGATCCGGAAACCACTTTGTGAATTTCAAATTGGTCGGAACGAAGAGCAACCACGACGCAATGGGCGCTCGCATCCGAGTGGTGGCCGGGGGCATTTCGCAGATTCGCGAGATTGCCGGCGGCGGGAGTTATCTCTCGCAAAGTGAGCTTCGCGCAAATTTTGGATTGGGTGCGGCTACGCGTGCCGAATTGGTGGAGGTGTCGTGGCCAAGCGGCGCGAAGCAATCGTTCAAAAATGTCGAAGCGGACAAATTCTGGTTAATCGTCGAGGGGAACGCGGATATCGCGCCCCAGCCAATTCGGCCTAAATAGCCGAGCCAGCCGAACGGCACCGGCCTTAATTAGCCGTACATTTTCTTCAGGAAGAGAGTCAGCGTTCCGACAATCAGCAGCGGCGAAAGCGCGGAACCCATGAGGGCGCCAAGCCAGAAAAAGGAGGTTTCGCGCTCCACGAACAGGGCAGTTTTCTCGAAGTGATTTTGGTATTGAGCCCGGATAACCCGATAAAAGGAATAGATGAGTTCAATTGTGGAAAATGCCAGAGCGAGTAGAGAAATAAAATAGAAATGGCCAAACAGGCCGCAGAGACCGATGAAGCCCGCAATCAATGCAACGAGAAGGCCTTTGAAAAAATGGCGGCTCATTGTGCTCACCAGAACGGATTGAGACGTAGTTTACTCCGATCCTCCAGCGATGGAAGGGACGAGCAAAACTCGGTCGCCGTCTTTCAGTTCGCACGCCTCGCCGCCGAGAAAACGAATATCTTCCTCGTTGAGGTAAACGTTTAAAAACTGGCGAATTTGGCCTTGATCGTCGCGGACGTGTTTTCCAAGGCCGGGGAATTGTGTTGTCAGCACATTCAGCGCTTCAGCGACAGTTGTGGCACTACAGGCATATTTGGGCGAGCCGTCGGTAAAGCGGCGGAACGCCGTGGGGATTTCAATCGTGATTGCCATTTCGCTCTCCATTTTATTTTCAATAAAAGTGATTATTGTAAAT
>DATLVG010000061.1:0-7890 GCA_035577625.1 Candidatus Dormiibacterota bacterium | reverse complement strand
CGCGTGGTGTCAGATTCCTTAGTGGATAACCGGGGTTGCCTCAACAACAGGTCGGAACGACAGGCCATCCCCTGCGACATACATTTGCAGCGTCGCTGGCCTTTGAATCCCTCCCTGAATCAGAGCCTCCGAGAGCGGGTCCTCTACGTACTTTTGCAGCGCCCTTCGCAGCGGCCGCGCACCGTAACTGCGGTCCGCACACGTCTTCTCGAGAATCCACTGTCTCGCTTCTGGTGACAGCACCACCTGTACCTGGCGGTGGATGAGTGTATCGTTCATTTGCCCCACGAGCAAATCAATGATGCGGAGCAACTCCTCATCGCCGAGCGGACTGAAGATGATGACTTCGTCCAGGCGATTGAGAAATTCCGGGTTGAACGCTTTCTTCACTTCGTTCATCACGAGTTCTTCCATGGACTTAGCGCCAGCTTCGTCCGTGCCACTTTGGAAGCCCATGCCCGTGCGCTTCTGTAAATGCCGCGCGCCGAGATTGGAAGTCATGATGATGATCGTGTTACGGAAATCAACGGTGTTGCCGAGCCCGTCACTCAGCTGGCCGTCTTCAAACACCTGCAACAATATATTGAACACGTCCGGATGAGCCTTCTCGATTTCATCGAGAAGGATTACCGAGTACGGCGTGCGCCGAACACGTTCTGTCAGCTGTCCGCCCTCTTCGTAGCCAACATATCCTGGGGGCGCGCCGATCAGTTTCGAAACGGAGTGCTTCTCCATGAATTCAGACATATCGAAGCGCACCAACGACTTTTCGGAGCCGAAGAGAAATTCCGCAAGGCGTCGAGCGACCTCAGTCTTGCCAACACCCGTGGGTCCAAGGAAGAAGAAGCAGCCGACCGGACGCGCGGGCGATTTGAGTCCGGCGCGGCTGCGGCGGATTGCACGGGCCAGCGCGGTGATGGCTTTGTCCTGGCTGATGACGCGCTTGTGCAATTCCTGCTCAATGCGCAGAAGCTTCTGTTGTTCGTCTTCCTTGATGGAAGTGACGGCAACGCCGGTCCAGCGAGAAACGACCTCTTCGATATCTTCGCGCGTGACTACGCCGGTCGTCGCATCGTCGAGTTTGTAGCGATCACGGAGTTGGCGCAAATTTTCTTTTTCCTTGCGCTCTTCTTCGGAATAGAAACGGGCCTTTTCAAATTCGTGGGCAGCGATCGCGCTTTCCATCCGGTGCGTAATGAACTTCACACGCTTTTGCACTTCGCCGACTTCTTCGGGGACGGTGGCCTGGCGAAGCTTCACACGAGCGCCGGCCTCATCGATCAAATCAATCGCCTTGTCCGGAAGAAAGCGGTCGGGAATATAGCGGTTCGAAAGATAGACGGAATAGCGCAGGGCCTCTTCAGTGTAGGTCACCGCATGGAATTTCTCGTAGCGCTCACGGACGCCGTTGATGACTTGAACGGCTTCTTCCTCGTTTGGCGCCGGAACCTTCACGGCCTGGAAGCGCCGTTCGAGCGAACGATCTTTTTCAACGGACTTGCGGTATTCGGCAGGTGTCGTTGCCCCGATGCATTGAATTTCACCGCGTGAGAGTGCCGGCTTCAAAATATTCGCCGCATCGAGCGAACCTTCGGCTGAACCCGCACCGACCAGCGTGTGCAACTCGTCGATAAACACGATGGAGTTCTGGCTCTCCATCAATTCCTTCATGATCGTCTTCAGCCGCTCTTCAAATTGGCCCCGGTATTTTGTTCCGGCGACGATGAGCGAAAGGTCGAGCGAAAGAATTCTCTTGTCCGCGAGGAAGGGCGGCACGTCCGCATCGGCAATGCGCTGTGCCAATCCTTCAACGATGGCTGTCTTTCCAACGCCAGGTTCGCCGATCAACACAGGATTGTTTTTCGTGCGGCGGCAAAGAATTTGAATGACGCGGTCCACTTCCCCTTCGCGTCCGACCAGCGGATCGAGCGACCCTTCCGCTGCAGCGCTCGTTAAGTCGCGGCTAAATTCCGCAAGAAGAGAAGTTTCTTTTGGGCGCGAGGCGGGAGTCTTTTCACCGCTGGTGCGCGCGAGTTCTTCGCGCAACGAAGAGAGTCGCAGCCCGCGCTCCATCAGGATCTCAGCGCCAAAACACTTTTCTTCTCTCAGAATTCCCAGCAGTAGATGTTCGGTCCCGACATGCTTCACGCCGAGGCGCTCCGCCTCTTCCGCCGCCATGTTAAGAATGCGTTTGCATTCGGCGCTGAGCGGCACTTCGACGGACGTCGAAATGCGCTCGCGAATCGTGATGCGCGCTTCGATCTCTTTGCGAATCGACTCAATCGAGCCCTGCTGCCGCAGAAAACGGTTCGCCAGCGCCTTGTCCTCTCGCATCAAGCCGAGCAACAAATGTTCGGTCTCAATATAAGGACTGCCGTACTGACTCGCTTCGTAGCGTGCAAAGAATATGACGCGCCGCGCTTTTTCTGTATAGCGTTCGAACACGTTAGCTCGTTTCTCCCCCGCTGGCCGCCTGCAAGTCCAGCTTTCCAGGGACCCCGCTCGCAAGCGTCGCCGCTTTGCGAGTTTTTAGAACACCGTGTTCTAATCCGAGGATTCGGTCGCATCGTTCCGCCAGCTTCAGGTTGTGCGTGGCGATGAGCGACGTCAACCCATGCGTGCGATGCAGTCGTTCCAGCAACTCAAACACGGCCCAAGCGTTCTGCTCGTCCAGATCTCCGGTGGGTTCATCCGCCAGCAGCACGCGCGGTCCGGTGACGAGCGCTCGGGCGATCGCGACTCGCTGCTGTTCCCCTCCGGAAAGCTCCCCTGTGCGGTGGTCGGCTCGCTCGGCGAGCCCCACTTCGTTGAGCCATTTCCGCCCTTTATCCAGAGCCCTGGAAATAGACTCCCCCCGCAGCAGCAACGGCATCGCTACATTTTCGGCTGCCGTGAAATCCGGCAACAACTGGTGCCGCTGCCACAAAAATCCGATGCTGCGATTCCGAAAATCCGCGAGCGCAGCCTCATTTTTGGTTTCAATGTGTTTCGACTCGAAGTATATAGTACCGCTCGTTGGCGTGTCTAGCGCGGCCAGGAGATGCAAAAGCGTGCTTTTGCCCGCTCCAGACGGCGCGACTATGGCAACCATCTCTCCGCGCTTGAGTTCGAGATTCGCCTCTTTTAAAACGATTAAGCGTTGCTGAGGGTGATCGTAAATTTTCTGAAGTCCGCGTGCTTCGAGGATAATTTCAGGCGAATTTCCGCGCTCACGCGGAGCGCTTTCTACGATCGGGCTGGTTCCGTTAGGACTCAATTTTCCCTACGTCCTCAATACCGCTACTTCGAGCAATTTCCGCGCCAGAGTTCCCGGCTTCTTACCTAAGTTAGATGCAATCAAAGCCGCTCTCCGTGACCCGGCTCACCGGTCTCTCCCCGAGGCTCCGGTCCTGCCTCTAGCCCAACTGGTTCCCTTTTTCGCCCGAACGTTGCCGCTCGTCTTTTGGGCGAAAACTGAACCGTTTTTAAACACCAGCAACTCTAGCTAATTGTGCAACTTACGGTGGGATTTTTCTACGCACCGACGATCGGGGAGACCGTCGGGCTTGCCCACCTGCCTCTAAGCCCTACCAGGTGCAAACTTCGGGCCAAATGAGCGTCAAAAGTCAAAAAAGGACAGGTGCTAGCAGGAAAGCTATTCAAATCGCAAAACCTCTACCGGCAGCAACTTCGCCGCTGCCCTTGCCGGAACCAGGGTGGCTCCCACAGAAATGAGCATTGCCGCCAGCGAAATCCACAGGCCATCCAGAAGGTTGGCGTGAAACGGGACAAACGAAACTGCGTATACCTGCGGGTCCAAAGGGATCCACCGCCAGGTACCCGCACTCCATGCAAAACCATAGCCGAGCACCAGCCCAACCAACGTCCCGCAGGCACCAATGGCAATTCCCTGCCACAAGAATATGGTCCGAATCTGTTCGCGGCGCGCACCCAGCGAAAGCAAAACGGCGACATCCTTCGCTTTGTCCGTAACCGTCATCGAGAGGACGGCAAGAATATTCAATCCGGCAACGAAAGTGATCAAGCCAATAAAGATTGCAGTAACCAATTTCTCCAATCGTAACGCCCTGAACAGGGGACGGTTTTCTTCCATCCATGTGGTAGCTGAAAAACCAGGTCCGGCATTGGCTTTAATCCGTTCCGCAATTTGTTCCGCTTTCTCGGGATCGTTCAACCGAAACTCGATGACGTTTACGACGTCGCTCGCGCCAGCCAATTCCTGCGCGGACTTTATGTCCATAAAACACCAATTCGCGTCATAGTCGTAAAAACCGGAATCAAAGATCCCACTAACGTGAAATCTTCGCGTCCGCGGCAAAAGACCAAACGGCGTGAGTCGGCCTTGCGGGCTGGTCATCGTTACAAAGTCTGCGGGAGATATCTTCCACTCGTCTGCAAGCTGCTTCCCGACCGCAATACCTTCGGCGCCGTCCCGATCGGCGGAAAAATCCAGCTTTCCGGCCGAGAGCTTTCTCAAAACAGCGCCGTTGGCTCCTTCACTTCCCACGTCGATGCCTTTTGCGACAATCCCGCGTGCCTGCCCGCCGAAGCTAAGTAGCACGGTTTGATACACGGCTGGCGTGGCAGTTCGAATACCGGGAATCGTGGCCAGCTTTTTCGCCAGCGCTTCATAGTCGTGGATGCCGGATGAGCCCGGCCTCGTCAGCGACACATGCGACGTAACACTGAGAAGATGCTCTTGCAGCGTTTCACGGAAGCCGGTATTCATCGCTAGCGAGATCACCAGCGTGCAGACTCCAGCCGCCACACCCAGCACGCTAAAAACTGTCACGAGGCGCAGCACCACGGGCCGGTTCGGTGACCGCAGATACCGCTGCGCGACAAACCATTCAATCGACATGAGCTATGGACTTTATCCGGCGCGGTTCGCCGGTTCAACCTGGATTACGCGCCGTGGCCTTCGGAAGCCATTTTTTCCTGCTCTTGATTGACCGGTCGCAGCAGCGGAAAAAGAATTACGTCGCGAATCGATTGCGTGTTGGTGAGCAGCATCGTCAACCGATCAATGCCAATGCCTTCTCCCGCCGTCGGAGGCAGGCCATGCGCCAGCGCACGGATGTAATCAACGTCCAACTGCTTTGGCACTTCGTCTCCGCCGTGCGCCATCTGTGCGAGGAATCGCCGTTCCTGCTCCGCCGGATCATTCAGCTCGGAAAACCCATTGGCGATTTCCATTCCCGCCACATAAATTTCGAACCGCTCCGTCAATGAAGGATCATCCGGTTTTTGCTTCGAGAGCGGTGAAATGTCCGTCGGAAAATCGTAAAGTATTGTCGGCTGAACCAGATGGTGTTCCGCCATCGTTTCAAAGAGGAGTCCCGTCCACTCCCCATCGCTCAGTTGCCCCTTGCTCGCTGCGTAAGAAGCACCGGCCGTTTTCGCCCACGTGTTATAGCGAGCCGTGGCTTCGCGCGCGCCGCCGGACGCGGCAAGTTCAGCTGGTGTCGGCGCAGCACCAGCACCCTCGGGCCAATATTTCTGGATCGCTTCACGCATCGTCAGCCGCTGCATTTTCTCGAAGTCCAATTCCACTTGGCCAAATTTCACCGTCGTAGACCCGGCAATGGCCTTCGCCAGTCGCGCGAATAACGCTTCATTCAAATCCATCAGATCAAGGTAGTTGCTATACGCCTCGTAAAACTCCAGCATCGTGAATTCGGGGTTGTGCTGCGTCGAAATTCCTTCGTTACGGAAATTCCGATTGATCTCATACACTCGGTCGAGCCCGCCCACCACTAACCGTTTCAAATACAACTCCGGCGCAATCCTCAAGTACAAATCGATGTCCAGCGTGTTGTGATGAGTCACGAACGGCCGAGCTGCCGCGCCACCCGCGATCGGATGCATCATCGGCGTTTCGACTTCCGTATAACCGCGTTCGTCGAAGAACCGCCTCAGCTCCTGTACGATCTTCGCGCGAGTCATGAATACGCGCCGCGAATCCTCATTGGCAATCAGGTCGAGATATCGCTGGCGGTAGCGCAGCTCGACATCAGTCAACCCGTGCCATTTTTCAGGAAGCGGCAGCAATGCCTTGGACAGAACCGACAATTCCGTTACCCAAACTGATAGTTCGCCGGTCTTCGTGCGAAACAGATGGCCTGTTACGCCAATCGAATCTCCCAAATCGAGCAGGTGAAAGACCTCGAAACCCTTGTCTCCGACCACATCCTTGCGAACATAAACCTGTATCCGCTTTCCGTTGCCCTGCAGGTGCGCGAATCCTGCCTTTCCCATCAGCCGGTACGACACAATACGCCCGGCGACGCGCACCTCCACCTTCTTTGCCTCGAGATCCGCAGCCGAAGCCGCACTGTACTTTTCCACAAGGTTTGCGGCAGTTGCCGTCCAGCGAAATTCATGCGGATATGGGTTCAGCCCCGTCGCGCGGAGCTGTTCCAACTTCTTCAACCTTTGTTCAAACTGGTCCCGCGGCTCAAGTTCCAAGTCGGCGTCCTCTGTTCCGCTGAGTTATCAGGGAGTCACAGTGAGTATAGCGGCCACTCGTCGCCCCTCGCAACAAACCTCTAGTTCTATATTGGGACTCTGCTATACTTCCCGAGCCTCAAGGGGACTAGATTGAGCGCCTGCCTTCCTTCTCGAAAGGGTACTACTGTGCGCGACGACTGGCGCGCATGGCTGCCGGAATCAAAGTCCCGTCTCAACGATCAATTCTCCAAAGAACTCGAGACTCTTTACTGCATCTTTAGCGTTTCACTAGATGAAGCGTTGGAACTTCGTCGCGCCGGCTCGATAGCACAAGCATTCGAATTGGCCCATGTTTCGCAGGGGGTCTGCCGCCGCTTTTCGCAGACACTGGAGATGCTTCTTTCCAACTTGCACCGCCATGCTAAGCATTTCGGGCTGGTGCCCAATGCAGCTCCGTTGGACCCTGAAAACTTTCGTGGACCGCGCAGCCAGCGGACCGCCAAAATCACCGGTTTTTTGAACCGCGTCCTTCTTTCGCAGCGGTCTCGGTTTATCCACAAGGCGGCGACGCTGCGGGACCTGGTCAACGATTTGAACTGCGAATTCTCCGCTGCGGCTGATGAGTTGACAAGCGGCGAACATCTCGAATACGACGCTTTCTGGGATACGCTCGAAAAAGGCCACTTTGATCTGAACACCTGCCTCCGCGAAGCGATTGTGCTCTTGAAGTCTTTCCTGGTTGTTTTGCCCGATGAACAGGTTACCGCCTTCGAAACGGCTGTTAACTTTCGCCTCGGGGAAACGCCATTGCCGACGCTTGCTTTCCGCCATAGACGTTTCGCTGCAGTTCCGGGAAAATAGCTCTACCCCGTAGCTGACCAGACCCGGTGCAAGGTTCTGGCGTATTGCCGTAACCTTTGGGTATCTTTGCGCATCGCAGTGCAGCTCAGGGACAACTCGAAAGGGGATTCGCGGCATCCGACCGTTTGGATGCGCCGCAACTGACCGTTGGCCCGAAATCGACCAACCGAGCCCAAACAGGCAGCCGGTAAATTGCCTGTGACGCTCACGGAAGCGGAAGCCATTCGTCTGGCGCAAGCCGGAGACGGAGCCGCGTTTGACTTTCTCTATCACCTTCATAGTCGCCGCGTTTACGCGCTCTGCCTGCGCATGGTAGGCAATCCAGCGGACGCCGAGGATTTGCTGCAGGAGGCTTTCCTACAGCTTTTTCGCAAGATCGGCACCTTCCGCGGGGAATCGGCTTTTTCGACCTGGTTGCACCGGATGACGGTCAATGTAGTTTTGATGCGGTTGCGCAAGAAGTCCCTCCCGGTTGCTTCGCTTGAGGAAACTACGGAACCGGATGAAGAATCCGGAGGGCCCCGGAAGGACATTGGCGCTCCCGATTTGCGGCTGAGTGGCGCCGTGGACCGGGTCAAT
>DATLVG010000060.1:0-13610 GCA_035577625.1 Candidatus Dormiibacterota bacterium | reverse complement strand
CATCAACCCCTGCCGCATCATCCGCTCGCCGAACCCCATCTCGTTCAGCAGGTCCACCGTCCCTTGTTCCAGCACGCCTGCCCGCACTCGCTCTTCGATGTACTGCCGCGTCTGCGCCTCCAGCACCAGGCATTCAACTCCGGCCCGCTGCAGCAGATGCGCCAGTACTAGCCCCGCCGGGCCGGCTCCGATAATCCCAACCTGCGTTTTCATTGCCTTTTCTATTACATACCCCTTATGTGGATGCTATAGTTATCTGTGAAAAGTGCTCCCAATTCGCTAACCCGTTTAGAATCTACAGTTACAAAACAAAGGACTTAAAACTCCTTCAGAATCTGCAGTCATGAAAAAAGGGGTATATACCGCCTCCCCTCGCCCGCCTTCCCTGACAATGTTATCCTCTTTCCTTCGTCTGGTTCCGTCTAGGCATTCTCTGAGGGAGCACTAGCATGAGGCCCGATAATCCTCCCCGTCTTGATATCGTCGACCGCCACGGTCATGCCATAACCGGCTCGTCCACCGCCATCGCCACCCTGGCTGGCCGACCTCTTCAACCGAACCGCGGCACTTCGCTGAACTTGGACTGGGTGGAGGGCGTCCGCGTGAATACCAGCGCCGTTGAGCGTCGCGCCGCCACGCTCGTCACGCGCCGCACCGTCAAAAAAGATTGGCAAATCGCATGGCTCCTTCGCGCTATCTCCTGCATGGATCTGACGACGCTCAGCGGCGATGACACCGACGAACGTGTTCGCCGTCTTTGTTCCAAAGCCCGTCAACCCATTCAGCACGACATTGTTCAGAAACTCGGGATCGCGGAATTGAATATCCATGTCGGCGCGGTTTGTGTGTACCACATCTTTGTGGAAACCGCGCGCCGCGCGCTCGAAGGCACAAAAATAAATGTCGCCGCCGTATCCACCGGCTTTCCCGCAGGACTCTCTCCCTTTGAAGATCGCGTTTCGGAAATCCGCCGTTCCGTCGCCGCTGGCGCGCAGGAAATCGATGTCGTCATTACCCGCGCGCACGTTTTCGGCGCTCAGTGGCAGAAACTCTACGACGAGATCGTGGCGTTCAAGGACGCGTGTGGGCCGGCGCACTTGAAAGTGATTCTTGGCACCGGCGATCTGCTCACGCTTCGCAATGTTGCCAAGGCAAGTCTTGTCGCGATGATGGCAGGCGCCGACTTCATCAAAACTTCCACGGGAAAAGAAACCGTTAACGCCACGTTGCCCGTCGGTCTCGTGATGACGCGCATGATTCGCGAATACGCGCAGGAAGCCGGAATCGCCGTCGGCTTCAAGCCGGCTGGCGGAATCAAAACAGCGAAACAATCGCTGGAATGGCTTTCTCTGATGAAAGAAGAACTTGGTAATTCCTGGCTTGAGCCGCATCTCTTTCGGTTCGGCGCTAGTTCGATGCTCGGCGACATCGAACGCCAGCTCGAATTTCACGCGACCGGCCGCTATTCCGCGGAGTATCGTCACCCCATCGCGTAACACACGAGATTATGAGCGTCGTCGAAAAATACAAAACGATGGAATACGGTCCCGCTCCCGAGGACCCGAAAGAAACTTTGGTCTGGCTCGACGCACACAAGCGCCGCTTCGGCCATTTCATCGCTGGAAAATGGCAAGCGCCGTCCGATGGAAAATATTTTGAAACGTCTGATCCCGCGACCGGAGAAAAAATCGCCGAAGTCGCTGAGGGAAGTGCCGCCGATGTTGGCGCGGCCGTCAAAGCTGCGCGCACAGCTCTGTCCGTCTGGCAGGGATTTTCGTCCCACGAGCGCGCGAAATATCTGTACGCTTTGGCGCGGCAGATTCAAAAACATTCGCGACGTCTTTCCGTTCTCGAAACAATCGACAACGGAAAACCAATCCGCGAAAGTCGCGACATCGACATTCCGCTTGTCGCGCGCCATTTTTATCATCACGCTGGCTGGGCTCAATTGCTCGAACAGGAATTTCACGGCTATTCCGCTTGCGGCGTCGTCGGTCAAATTATTCCGTGGAATTTTCCACTGCTCATGCTGGCTTGGAAAATCGCTCCTGCATTGGCAACAGGAAATACAGTTGTCCTGAAGCCTGCAGAGTTCACGCCTCTAACCGCACTCGCCTTTGCGGAGATTTGCGTCGAAGTTGGTTTGCCCGCGGGCGTAGTCAATATCGTCACCGGCGATGGCTCGACAGGCGAAGCGCTCGTAAAGCACCCGGATGTTGACAAGATTGCGTTTACGGGCTCGACCGAAGTCGGGCGTTCGATTCGCCGCGCGACCGCCGCCTCACATAAGAAACTTTCGCTCGAGCTCGGCGGAAAATCGCCGTTTATTATTTTTGAGGACGCAGACCTCGACGGCGCCGTGGAAGGTCTCGTCGACGGCATCTGGTTCAATCAAGGACAGGTGTGTTGCGCCGGCTCGCGCTTGCTGATGCAGGAAAGCATCGCGGAAAGACTTACGCGCAAAGTGCAAGCGCGCATGAGCACGCTGCGTGTCGGTTCACCGCTCGATAAAGCCATCGACGTTGGCGCAATCGTTGCGAAAGTTCAGCTCGAACGCATCGACATGCTCGTCAAGCAGGGAATCGCCGAAGGCGCCACCTGCTGGCAGCCTGAGATTGCCATGCCGTCCGGCGGTCTCTATTACAAGCCGACATTCTTGAGCAATGTGCATCCCACTTCGATCGTCGCTCAGCAGGAAATCTTTGGGCCCGTCCTCGCCGCGATGACTTTCCGCACACCGAAGGAAGCCATCGAACTGGCGAATAACACCGCTTATGGTTTGGCTGCGAGCGTTTGGAGCGAAAGTATCAACGTGTCACTTCACGTCGCGTCGCAATTGAAGGCAGGCGTCGTCTGGGTGAATTGCACGAATATGTTTGACGCCGCGTGCGGATTCGGCGGCTACCGCGAAAGCGGTTACGGCCGTGAAGGCGGCAGAGAAGGTTTGCTCGAATACCTTGAACCGGCTTGGTTCAAAAGCGCACGCAAACTGCCTAGGGACGCTCCCACGAACGGCGCTGCGGAAGTAGCGAATCCCTCGATCGACCGCACTGTGAAGCTATACATCGGCGGAAAGCAGGCGCGGCCCGATTCTGGCTACAGCGTCGAAGTGCGCGGCACGAATGGCCAACTCCTCGGTGAATCTCCGCTGGGCAATCGCAAGGACATCCGCAACGCCGTGGAAGCCGCGCGCAAAGCCGACGGTTGGGCGAAAACGACAGCACACACTCGCGCCCAGATCCTTTACTACATCGCGGAAAATCTGTCGCAACGTGGCCCCGAGATCGCGCAGCGTCTTTCCGCTGCCGTGGGTGCGAAACAAGCCGAGCAAGAAGTGAAGACGAGCATCGAACGCCTCTTCTCCTACGCCGCATGGACGGACAAATATGATGGCGCTGTTCACAATCCGCCGTTTCGCAACATCGCGATTGCCATGAACGAGCCTGTTGGAACGGTCGGCGTTTTGTGTCCCGCCGATACGCCGCTGATTGGATTCTTCTCTTTAGCGCTTCCGCTCATCGCCGCCGGCAATTCGATCGTTGCCGTACCTTCGGAAAAATACCCGCTGATTACCGGCGATTTGTATCAAGTGTTTGAAACCAGCGACCTTCCTGGTGGCGTCATCAATATCGTTCCTGGCCGCTCGTCGGAGCTATTGAAAACTATGGCCGAACACGACGATCTCGACGCCATCTGGTGCTATGGCGACGAATCGCTGTGCGCAACCGCGAAAGCGCTCTCGGTTGGAAATTTAAAACAAGTGTGGACCAGCGAAGGCCGCGCCATCGACTTTTTTGATCGTGCCCAGGGTGAAGGGCGTTGGTATCTCGAACACGCGTATCAGGTAAAAAATATCTGGGTACCTTACGGCGAGTAATTCTCAGGTGGCCACGGCACAAACCGAACTTTCAGACGCGAACCACGATTCGCGAGCCGCGTTCCGCTATCCGGCGTTCAAGATTTTTCAAAGCGCCCGCTGCCTCGTCGTGCTCGCCCTCGAAATGCAAGCCGTCGCCGTCGGCTGGCAGGTCTACGAAATCACCAAGCGCCCCCTCGACCTCGGCCTCGTCGGCCTCGCGCAATTCCTCCCCGGGATCATGCTCTTCCTCCTCGCCGGACACGTCGCCGACATTTTCGATCGCCGCAAAGTCCTGATTAGCTGCGACGTAGGATTTGGTTTGTGTTTTGTTCTTCTTTTGATTTTGACGGCGTTCGGAACGCGCTCGGTTTTTGCAATTTACGGGGTGCTCATTTTGCTTGGAATCGTCCGGTCGTTCAATGGACCAGCGAGCCGCGCGATTCTTCCTCATCTTGTTCGAGAGGAGCATTTTCAAAACTCTGTTGCGTGGGCCTCAGGAATTTTTCAACTGGCGACAATTCTTGGACCCGTATTGGGCGGAGTAATTTACGCGATTTTCCGGGGGCCTTTCGCGGTTTATTTGATCGCATCCGTGGTTACGGGAACTGCAATCGCATTGTTGCTGCAACTGAAAATAGCGATCAGGCCGCGCGCAAGAATGGAATCCAGTTCTTCCTCGGTGTTTGAAGGGTTTCGTTATATTTGGCGCGAGAAATTAATTCTTGGCGCGATTTCGCTGGATTTGTTTGCAGTGCTCTTGGGCGGAGCGGTAGCGCTGCTTCCGGTGTATGCGAAGGAGATTTTCCAGACCGGGCCGTGGGGATTAGGACTCTTGCGGAGCGCGCCGGGGATCGGTGCTGGAATTATGGCGATCGTGATTGCGTACAGACCATTGCGAAGAAATGTAGGCGCGACGATGCTCTGGTGCGTTGCCGCATTCGGTTTTTTCACGGTGCTGTTTGGCATTTCGCGCAGCATGATGTTTTCGCTTGTTGCGCTCTTCATGGTTGGCGCGACGGACATGGTCAGCGTCATCGTGCGAGGCACGTTGATTCAAGTTGCAACACCCGATGAAATGCGTGGACGAGTGAATGCAGTGGATATGATTTTTATTGGCGCGTCGAACGAACTTGGACAATTTGAATCGGGCGTGACGGCGCAATTGTTTGGCGCGGTTCCTGCGGTAATTCTGGGCGGGGTCGGGGCCATCGTGGTGACGGCGTTGTGGGCGCGGATGTTTCCGCAATTGCGAAAAGTGAAAGAACTGAGCTTCAAAGAAAAAAGTAATCAATGAGTCGCGTGAAGGGCAGCATAGGCTGCGCCCAGAATCGGCGCATCTTCATTTAAAACGACTGCAATCGGAATATTTTGCAAAATCGGGCTGAGTGGCCCCTTGTCCGCGAACGCTGTACAAAATGAACTCTTCTGAAGCAGCGGAAGAATCTTTACCGCGATGCCGCCCGCTAGATAAACGCCGCCGTAAGCGAGCACGCGCAGCGCGAGATTTCCAGACTCGGCGCCGAATGCGTCGGTCCAGAATTCCAACGTTTCGACGCAGGCAGCGCAAGACCCCGTCAGCGCGTTCTGCGTAATCTCCGCGGCAGATTCACCGGCAGCGCGTTCGAACGATGCGTGGCGAACGTCGGGAGCGAGGAATTCATGGATAGGGCGGAAGCCGCGCCCGGAAAACAGTTCCTCGCAGGAAACGCGTGCGAGGCGATGTTTCAGAAAAGTGAGGAATGCGATTTCGCGATCGGAGCGTGGAGCAAAATCGGCGGAGCCGCCTTCGGATGGAGCGGCGCGATGGCCGTGGCCGTCCCAGTAAAGCACCGCTTCGCCGAGGCCTGTGCCTGCGGCGATGACGGCGACGTTGTCCTGGGGATGGTCCACACCACGATTCAGAAAAAGAAAATCTTCAGGGCCGAGCTTCTGCAGGCCGCGCGCGGTGGCGACGAGATCGTTCATGAGGACGACACGTTCGCGCGGCAATTTGAGGCGAGCGGCGAGCGAGGCGGCGTCGAGAACCCACGGAATATGCGCAGCGTGGAGCCGGCCGTCGACGACAGTGCCGGGGACACCGAAGCCGGCGGCGGTGACGGTGCGGTTTGGAACGGACGGAAGAGCGTGCTCCGCGAAAGTTTCGATGAGTTGTTCGAAGCTGGAAAAATCACGCGTGGCGTAACGTTGTTTGGAGACGAGTTTCAGACCGCCGCTGTGATCGAGATATGCGGCGAGATTACATTTTGTGCCTCCGATGTCGCCTGCAATGATCACGAATCGCTGTCCTTTGGTTACGTTAGTTTTTCCGGTGTGTATTTTTTTGTCAGTTCGAGGACGCGGCGATAGTAATCGCGTTGCGTGAGCGCGTAGGCAGCGTCTTCGTCAATGATGAAGGTCACTTCGGGATGCAATTGTAGGGCAGAAGCACTGACAGAAGAAGAGATAGGCCCCTCGATGGCCTTGGCGACGGCGGCGGCTTTGGATTTGCCGGTGGCGAGAATAAGGATGCGGCGAGCGTCGAGAATGGTGCCAATACCCATGGTGATGGCGCATTCGGGAATTTCAGCGCCTTGCGGAAAGAATCGTTTGTTGTCTTCGATAGTTTCCTGCGTGAGTTCCTTCAAACGGGTGCGAGAGGCGAGACTGGAATTTGGTTCATTGAAGCCGATGTGGCCGTTGCGTCCGATGCCGAGAATTTGCAGATCGATGCCGCCGGCCGATTTGATAGCGCGCTCGTATTGTTCACAGTAGGCGGAATAATCTTTTCGGAAAGCGCCGTCGGGGATGTGAATTTTGTCGGCAGCGAAATTCACTTTCGAAAAAAAATTGGAGTGCATGAAGTAGTGAAAACTTTGCGGGTTGTCGGGTGCGAGACCGAGGTACTCGTCGAGATTGAAGGAAGTGGCGTGCGAAAAATCAAGGCCTGTGGATTTGTGCAGCGCGATTAATTCTTCGTACATGCCGAGCGGGGTGCTGCCTGTTGCGAGGCCGAGGACACTCTTTGGGTTCGCGCGAAGAGAGGAAGCGACGATGCGCGCCGCCTCACGGCCAACCTCGAAGCTGTTTTCTTTGAGGACTACGAGCATGGGCGCCACGCGCTCCGCAGGTGATTGAAGAGTGTAGCGGTAGTTTGAGCGCACCGCATCAGCGGAAACGCCGGATCAGCAGATTGTGGCGGTCGGAGCGATAGAGACCCAATACGTAGATGAGAGACTTGCCGACGGATGAAAAAATGACCTGGCGAATGCGGAGCAAGGGATCGCGGCGAGGGATGCCGAGCAGATCGGCAATTTCCGGATCGGCGGCAGTAGCGTCAACTTCTTCGTCGGCGTAACCAAGTTTGACGCTGTAGTTGCGTTCAAGAACGGCGAACAGGGATTCGCGGCCGAGCGGCGCGGAGAGAATGCCAGGAAATTCTTTTTGCGAGAGGTAACACGTTTCGAGGGCGAAAGGTTCGTCGGCGGCGTGGCGAAGGCGCTTCAATTCAATGAGTGGTTCATCAGCGGGGAGAGAGAGGCGCGCGGCGACTTCCGGTTCAGTTTCGATCGTTTTGAGACTGAGAATTTTGGAAGCGGCAGTCAAGCTGCGGGCGGCCATCTGCTCGGTGTAGCTCATTAATTTGTTGAAATGAATTTTGGGAGTAGCGACGAAGGTTCCTATGCCGCGCCTGCGTTCAACAAGACCTTCGTGCTCGAGAGATGCCAATGCGTGGCGTGCGGTCATCAGGCTGACCTGGTGCATTTTCGCGAGGTCGCGCTCGGAAGAAACGGGATCGCCGGGGCGGAGGTGACCGGAGTCGATGCGTTTGCGGATGGCGCCCTGAATACGCTGGTAGGCAGGGATATTCGAACGCAGTTTGGGGGGCATCTAACAACTCCTCGACGTCGGGAACCTGGGTAAGCGCCAAAATCGGCTTAAGGTTTGACTGCCAGTGTATGCGAAACGAGAAGGGGCCAGCACCTCGGAAACGCCAACATGGCGACAAAACCCGCAAGAAAAAGGTACTTCTAGTCTATCTGCTCTAGAGCGGCACGACAAAGTGCTATAGAGTGACAGGCACAGAAACCACTGGAATCTTATAAATCAATATTTTTTCGTTGACAAGGCTATTTTGCTGCTATATAGCTATGTAGCATCGGGATGTATAGCCGGTAAGGGGAGAAGTGCACGCCGGCTGGAAAAACCGAAAAAAGGATAGTGGGGACACTTCGAGCAAATCGAAGACGTTCTGAAAAAGGGGTGGATATGAGTAGAAAGTGCGTATTGGGGACAGCGCTGCTGGTAGTGGTGTTGCTGGCGAGCGCGGGAATGGCTTTTGGACAAGATGTGACGGCAACGATCACGGGGACGATAACGGACTCGACGGGTGCGGCAATCGCCGGGGCAACAGTTACTGCCAAGTCCGTGGAACGCGGGACGACGTTTACCGGTACAACGAATGACTTGGGGCTTTATCGCATAACGCAATTGCCGGTTGGCAATTACGAACTTCGCATTGAGAAACCTGGTTTCCAAAGTGCGGTTCATCCGTCTTTTACGCTGGCGCTCAATCAAATTGCGCGAGTGGATATCGAACTGAAAGTCGGGCAAGTAAGCGACACGGTGGAAGTGACTGCCGGCGCTCCCATTCTGAAGACCGAAGCTACGCAAATTGACACGATCATCAATGGAGCGACCAACGAGGCGCTTCCGCTGGCTACACGCAACTACGTCGAACTGACGCTGCTGGCACCGGGCGCGGTACACCCCGACCCTAGCAACTTCAACAACGGCGACAACGTTGCGAATGGGGCGAGACCATTTATCAACGGCAACCGCGAACAGGCGAATAACTTCATTCTCGACGGAATGGACAACAACCAGGTGTCGGATAACTTGTTGGGCTATACGCCGTCGCCAGACGCCATCGAGGAGTTCAACCTGATCACGAATAACGCACCAGCGGAATTCGGCAACTTCATGGGTGGTATCGTAAGCACGACCCTCAAATCCGGCACCAACGCTTTTCATGGCGATGCATGGGAGTTTCTCCGGAACGACAAGTTCAACGCCAACAAGTGGGAAAACAAGATCAATTCCGCTCCAAACTCGACGATCCCTCGCGACCCGCTGCGATGGAACATGTACGGAGCTACGTTTGGCGGACCGATCAAGAAGAACAAGTTGTTCTTTTTCGTGGACTATCAAGGCCAGCGTTTTGATCATCCCCCCGCGGGCAGCTTCATCTCGGTTTTCACGCCGGCAGAACAGGGCGGCGATTTCAGTGCGCTCTTGGCCAGTGGGATTCAGCTCTACAACCCTTGCCAAGGCACTACCGGTCAAAACGGTACTGCTTGCGTCGCCGCAGCGACGAGAGCCCAGTTTGCCGGAAACATCATTCCCTCAAGCATGATCAGTCCTGTGGCTTCCGCGCTGTTTGCCTCGGCGCTCTATCCGAAGACCATTAACAACAATCTTACGAACAACGCCCTTCAGGAAATCTCGCAGCAATTCAATAGCGATCAGGGCGACGCAAAGGTCGACTATCGAATTTCGAACAAGGATTCGATTTCTGGCCGGTTTACGCGGGCGATGCAGACCGATCCTGGCAGCAATTCCCAGCTTCTTTTCGGAAATGGTTTAGCTACGGCGCCCATCTGGAGCACGGTTGGGGATTGGACTCGCTCGATTTCGACGAGTCTGGTTAACGACGCGCGCTTTGGCTGGAACCACGTCATCCTCAATACGGGAACGACTTGGGATCCCAAAGTCGGCCAATTCGGCCAAGCAATTGGAATTGCCAACTCGAACCCTAGCTCACTGATCGGCCTCATGGGGATCGGGTTTGGCGGTGGATCACCGAGCGGCCCCGGCAACGGCACTTTGACGAACATCGGCAACAGCATGGTCACACAGAGCTTTAATAGCCAGGTGTATCAGGCTGATGATTCAATCACCTGGATTCGCGGCCGTCATTCGTTGAAGTTTGGCGGCGAATTCATGTATGACGACATCAAGGTCTTCTACTCCGGCAATAGCGGAGAATTGGGGAATATTACTTTTGGCCCCATCTTCACTGCTTCCTCGGCCACCAACCCGTTGAAGAATACGGGAGAGGGCATGGCAGACTTCTTCTTGGGTTTGCCCAATTCCTTTGGTCGCGGCCTCACAAGCGGCGGCTGGGAACAGACCTCAAAGATTTTTTCTGGCTACGGGCAAGATACCTGGCGCGCAACGAGCCACCTGACTCTTACTCTCGGTTTGCGGTATGAAGCGCACACACCGTGGGTAGAGAGCAAAGACCAGCAGGTGAACTTCAATCCGATCACAGGCAACGTCGAATACGCGGGGAAGAACGGCGCCAGCCGTGCGCTCTATGACGGCGCGTATGGCGGAAAAGCGTTCCAGCCTCGTCTGGGATTTGCCTGGACTCCGGCAGTGCTTAACGGAAAGACCGTTTTGCGCGGTGCGTTCACCGTTTCCGATTACCTCGAAGGAACTGGTACGAACCTCCGGCTGCCGATCAATCCTCCGTTTAATGGCGGCGCAGGAAACGGCGAGTTCCAGACGCTCTATCAGAACGTCGCTCTACCGGCGACCACGGCTTCCGACGGCATCATCGTTCCACCACCGTCAGGCACAGATTGTTCGAATCTTGCCTGCTTTAATGGTGCTGTGTTCCGTATGTGGGACCAAAAGGTGCAACCGGCGATTGACGATCAATGGAATCTGACCGTTCAGCATCAGTTTGCGCCGAACACGACGCTGCAAGTCGGTTACGTCGGTCAGAATGCCTACCACCTAATGGTGCCGTTCTACTACAGCCAACCCGTAGCCGAGCCAAGCACTTCCTGCGGCACACCACCTTGCACGGCACCGAGCCCATTTTTTGCAAACGGGCAAGGTCCTGCTTTGTTAGCGGAGATCGGCACTGTTTCTGGCACACAGTCAAATGGCTACATGAAGTACAACGCTCTGCAGGCTGTTTTCCAGAGGACGGAAAGCCATGGACTGCAGTATCAAGTGTCCTACACTTATGCGAATTGCATGTCCAACAATACGGGTTATTACGGCACCTGGTCCGGGTCGAGAGCTTCCTCGACGGCTTCCCCGTATTGGCAAAACATCTACGATGTAAAGTCGGAATGGGCGCCGTGCTACTACGACGAAAAGCATAACCTTACTTCCTATGCCGTTTACGAATTGCCGATCGGCAAGGGCAAGAAGTTCCTCGCAGATGCCAGTGGAGCGGTGAACCAGATCGTTGGCGGCTGGAAAGTTAGCCCGATCATTACGCTCCACACGGGCTTTCCGCTTGCCCTTTACAACAACGGCGATGATCATACTGGCACCGCGTCG
Organism: Candidatus Dormiibacterota bacterium; assembly: GCA_035577625.1. GTDB lineage: Bacteria > Acidobacteriota > Terriglobia > Acidiferrales > UBA7541 > Acidiferrum. The sequence continues at coordinate 2,413 of DATLVG010000060.1, read as the reverse complement.
CGTGGCTTGCGCCCCGATTGCAACGGTACAAACACCGTGTTCGGCCGCCAAAACTCGACAAACGCAGGCGGCGGCATACAGTGGTTTGATCCGAACAACTACAGCAACGCAGTTGGATTTGGCACATGCGCGCCTCAGGTTGGCGGTTTGCGCGGACCGGGTTATTACAACTGGGACGCCAGCATACAGAAGGACTTCCTGCTTACGGAGCGGTTCAAACTGCAGTTTAGGACCGACTTCTTGAACATGTTCAACCGAGTCAATCTGGCCGTGCCGAACACAACCGTCAGTACGTCAACGACCGGCCTCATCCAGGCTTCGCAACCTCCAAGAAACATCCAGTTTGCGCTGAAGCTGTACTACTAACCCCTAGTAAAGTACGATGGGGCAGGCAACACCCCGCCTGCCCCATTTTTTTATTTGGAGCGAACCATTTTTGCGAAATGGATTTTGATGAGCGGAGCAGTTTGCTCCGTTTTTGCATTTATGGCGGTTGGCCAGTCGGCCAAGGCGCCGGTGTCGGCGGCGCATCCAGAAGGGGTGTCGTCCGAAAAGGCGATGGAACTGGCGGAACAAGGACACTGCAAGGAAGCAATGAGGACGTTGAAGCGGACGCTTGCGAGTGGTGTGGACGGCGAACAGAGGAAGAGAGCGGGGCTGCTGGGAGTGCGCTGTGCCATGACGACTGGCGACCGGGCGAGCGCAGAGGAATTGTTGCAAGTGTTGGGAAGGGCGTTTCCGCAAGATCCAGAAGTCTTGTACGTGACGGTGCATGCGTACTCAGACTTGTCTGCGCGGGCGGCGCAAAAGCTGGCAGCGGTGGCTCCGGAGTCGACAGAAACAAGAAAGCTGAACGCTGAGGCGCTGGAGTTGCAAGGCAAGTGGGATGACGCGGCGAAACAGTATGAAGAGATACTGAAGAAGACGCCGGACGAGAGGGGGATTCACTTCCGGTTGGGGCGAGTTTATTTGTCGAAACCCGGGGGGACTCCGGGCGATATTGCTCTTGGGAAAAAAGAGCTGCGCGAAGAGATTGTAGTCGATCCGAAGAATACGGCGGCTTTGTACATTCTGGGCGAAATGGCGAGGCAGGAATCGGATTGGCAAGAAGCGATAGAGAAATTTTCGGCCGCAGCGAAACTGGATGCAAATTTTGGCGATGCGTTTATGGGATGGGGAGCGGCGCTGATAGCGGAAAGGAAGTTTGACGAAGCAGTGGCGCCGCTGCGGCAAGCGGCGAGGTTGCAGCCAGGCAATACCGCGGCGCACTACAACCTGGGATTGGCGTTGTTGCGAAGCGGGAAAAAGGACGAGGCGGACAAGGAATTCGCGGTGCAGAAGAGACTGCTTGCGGAACAAGAGGCGGAAAAGAACGCGTTGGTCGAGGGGAACAAGCCGCAATAGAGGGCAGCGGCGGTTCAATGCAGGTCAGCGGGCGCCGTTCAGGGGCGCGATTCGGAGAGAATTTCAGCGGCGATTTTGAAGGCGTGATTTGCGGCGGGGACGCCGCAGTAGATGGCGGCGTGGAGCAAGGTTTCGCGAATTTCCTCTGGAGTGACGCCGTTGTTGCGGGCAGCGCGCAGGTGAAGGCGGAATTCTTCTTCACGATTCAGAGCGACGGTCATGGCGAGAGTGAGCAGGCTGCGGGTGTGGCGCGATAGGCCGGGGCGCGACCAAACTTCGCCCCAAGCGTAACGAGTGATCAAATCCTGAAATGGCGCAGTGAAGTCGTTGGCGGATTGTGTGGCGCGGTCCACGTGGTCGTTGCCGAGGACTTCGCGGCGGATTTTCATGCCTTGCTGGTGGCGTTCGCGATCGTCCATTTTGTTTTTCCTCACGCAAAGAGAAAGTTTTCCACAACAGAAATGAATTGCGCGGCGGCTTCAATGTTGGAGAGATGCGCGGCGCGGAGTTCGACATATTGCGCGCCGGGAATATTTTCCGCGAGAAATCGACCGTCGGCGGCGGGTGTGGCGAAATCGTGCGAGCCGGCGATGACGAGCGTCGGAACTGAGACGGATGAGAGCATTTCGCGAGCGTCGCAATCGCGGACAGCGGCGCAGCAAGAGGCGTAGCCGGCGGGATTAGCCGACTCGATGATAGATTTGGCCGATGCCACGACGTCAGGATGAAGCAGCGCGAATTCGGGCGTAAACCAACGGGACACGACAGCGGAAGAGACGTCGGCCAAGCCCTGTGAAAGGACGGCGTCGATGCGAGCGTTCCAGGCTTCGTGCGTGCCGATTGTCGCACCCGTGTTGCAGAGAACGAGTTTGTGAAGGCGAGAGGGTGCGTGATGGCCGAGCCACATTCCGATTTGGCCGCCCATGGAAAGGCCGCAGAAGTGGACGCGATCGAAGCGGAGCGCGTCGAGGAGATTCAGGACGTCGTTGGCGAGGAGTTCGATGGAATA
>DATLVG010000059.1:0-19696 GCA_035577625.1 Candidatus Dormiibacterota bacterium | reverse complement strand
CTCTCGCGTCAAGTCGCGACCGATCTCCGCAGCTTTTTCGGCGCACAAATTTTCCAAGCTGTAATTCCCCGGAACGTCCGGCTGGCCGAAGCTCCTAGTTTCGGTAAGCCTATTATTTTCTATGATATCCACAGCAAGGGCGCCGAGGGCTATACCCAACTCGCCCAGGAGGTCATCAACAATGCCGAGAAACGCGTTGGGGCGGGGGCTCGGAGCGCTCATTCGGGAGCCTGAAACTTCCCAAGCTCCTTCACAGCAACCAGCAGTCTCTGGCGCGACTCAGGGTGCCGCAACGGCTCCTGCGCGCGAGCCAGTTCCGTCCGGTCCTCAACAAATCGACATCGATTTGATCGAGCCGAGCCCTTATCAACCTCGTACTCGTTTTCGCGAGGAAGCTCTGGACGAGCTCGCCCGTTCTATTAAATCCAGCGGAATCATTCAGCCCTTGGTTCTCCGTCCGATCGGCAACCGCTTTCAGCTAATCGCGGGGGAACGTAGGTGGCGCGCGGCACAACGCGCGGGATTGACTAAAGTCTCCGCTATCGTGCGCCAAGTTCCCGACGAGCTCGCGCTCGAAATGACGCTCGTCGAAAACATCCAGCGCGAAGACCTCAACCCAATCGAGGCAGCGCGAGCCTTCGAGCGCTTGATGGAAGAATTCGATTTAACGCAAGATCTCGTAGCGGAACGCACAGGAAAAGACCGCACGACCGTGGCAAATGCGGTCCGCTTGCTGAAGCTCGAATCGACGATTCAAGAGTGGATTGAAGAAGGGAAGCTTAGCGCCGGCCACGGTCGCGCCTTGCTTGCGGTCTCAGATCCTCAGCTTCGTATGCGCTATGCACAACGCGCGGCACGGGGCGGCTTGACCGTTCGCCAAATCGAACGCCTGGCTTCGCGCCGTGCCCGTGGCCAACGTGCGGCGGTTGAAGTAAACGTGGACGCAAACATCAAAGCCGCTTTGGAAGATCTGCAGCGCCATCTCGGCACGAAAATCGTTCTTCACCAAAAAACAAAAGTGCGTCCTGGCCAGCTGATCCTTGAGTATTACGACGACGCCCAACTGATGGGGCTCTACGATCGCTTGATGAAGCATTAGCGAAGCGCAAACGAAAAACTGTCCATAGGTTCAGTCGTCGCATTCGACACTATGCCGTGTCGGAATCGTTGACTTGTTTTCCCGCGCGGCTAAAGTGGAAGAGTCGCACTGAGAGGGATTTCATGGCTTGGAAGTGGCCGGGTTCGGGGAGCAGCGGTAACAGCGAAGAGTGGACAGGATTCATCGATCAAGGCGTCACGATGGAAGGGACGCTGACGGTGACTGGCACGTTCCGTATAGACGGAAACGTGAAGGGAAATGTTATCTCCGAGCAGACTCTGATCCTCGGTGAAAACGCCAAAGTCGAAGGTCAGATCGAGGGCAATCGCGTTGTGATTGCCGGCCGTTATGATGGCGTGATTTTCGCCAAGGGGCGCGTTGAGATCCAACCAAAAGGTGTCGTCACTGGAGAAGTTCACTCGCCGTGCCTGGTCATCGATCCAGGCGGCATTTTCGATGGGCGCTGCCACATGCTCGGCTCTTCAGACGCCTCGACTAGCGTCACCATTCCGATTCGCGCAATGAGCCAAGCTTAGGCTAAGGCGTCGCGCGATTCACGCCTTCGCTCATTTTTCGAAGTGACCCATCATTCGGAAATATTCGCCGGCCTTTAGCGAGCACTTTTTCTTCTTGACTGCCCTTGCCTTGAGCTTGGTAGAGCAACGCCTGTGACGCATACGTTTTTGGATCTGCCTCAGGAAAATGCGTTATCACATAATCCAGCTCGGCTTCCGCTTCAGCCAGCCTTCCGTTTGCACGCAGCAGCTCTCCCAAGTCCCGGTGGCACAAATAAGCATGGCCATCCCGTTCCAGACCATCGCGCAACGGTTGTTCCGCATTTACGCGGTCTCCGTTGCGAAGATAAAAATCTCCAACGGCGCAGTACGAACCTGCGTCAACTCCTAGTTCAGCATCGCGAAGTCGAATCTGGAAAGAGATGGCGCCATCCCATTCTCCGCGTTGTTGAGCCAAGCGAACCGAAGTTCGTAGGGCATTCTTGTCATGAGGAGAAAGCTTGAGAATTCGTTCCAAGGTGTCGGAAGCGGCGTCCGGCATCCCCGCTTGCGCTTGAGCTCGTGCTAACCGATACATTACATCTAATTGGTTAGTATCCTGTCGAAACGCCTCCTCTAACAGTTCAACCGCTTCTTGTGGACGGTTCTGCTGCAGCACGAGCCGACCTCTTAAATAGGGAACGCGTCCTGCCGGAGCGAGGTCACCGACTTGCGCGATCCATTCCGCCGCCCGCGGATCGTCTTGATCCAATGCGGACTCTGCTGCGGCCAGGCGAACCGAGGGTAGGTCAGCGGGCTCTACGCCATCGGGGATAAGGCCGGTTTGGAACGACGCGATGTAGCGAGCAAGTTCGTCTGTCAGGGATTCGACCAGAAGCCGCTTCGGAGCGTCGTATTCGAGGCGCGTTCGATCATCTGTGTTGAGTTGCGCACCAGTCGCCATCGTCCGAAGCTGAGCGTCGTTCAAACGAAAATAGACAGGCCAGGATTCGGGAGCCGTCAGATGCAAGGTCTGGAAGTCTTGATACAACTCGGGGACGCCCCATAGCTTCTGAGTGCGTTCAAAAGTAAATCCCGCTTTCTCTGTCCGCGCAAGGAGCAAATAATCTCGCCCGCCGCTACGCCAAAGGGAGAGGCCAGCAAAGTGCGATGCTGCCGACGCGACGATCATCCGAAAATCCTCCGGCGTCAGCCCATAGGCCTGTATCCACTGCAAAAATGCTCCGCCGGGCGCTAATTTCTGGCGCAGCGCCGCATAAAACTCCGTCGTATAGAGCGCCGAAATGCCCGCAATCCAGGGGTTCGACGGTTCGGAAATGATCAGATCGTAAGGTTCTCGCGCTGTTTGCAGAAAATTTCGCGCGTCATCGAAAATCAAGTGAAAACGCGGGTCGGACAACACACCACGATTGAGGCGAGCCAGGAAAGGCTGCGCGCGCAAGACGGCCGGCTCGATCTCGACGCAATCAATCCGCTCAACGTCTGGGAACCGTGAGACAGCGGACGCGGTCATGCCGCCGCCCAACCCGACGATCAAGACGCGCTTCGGATGCGGGTGAAGCACCGTTCCCAAATCGCCAAGCAACAATTGCGTGGAACTATCCAGATTGCTGGCGTCAACTTTTCCGTTGGTTTTCAGAGCCACGTAGTTATCGGATCGTGTGACAGAGATGGTGGTGTTCACTCCGTCTTCAAAAAAGACGACGTCCTCGGTGTCGGCAATCTCCTGAACGGTCAGCCGCTGATCGTGAAAATTCCCATAGAGCAACGCGCCAAATCCCGCAATCGTCCGGCTGTAAAAAGCATTGGACCAGCCGATGTACGCCAGCACGAGCAGAATCGCGGCGTTCGCGGCAACGACAGTCCAATTTCTCCGTTCGTCACTCAGCCGCAGCCCGATCGCAAGCAGCGCGTTGCCGACCGCAAGCAGAACAATCAACCGAAAACTTCCGACTGCCGGAAGCAACACAAATCCCGACAGGAGCGCACCCACGATCGCTCCCCCCGTGTTCGCGGCATACGCTTGGCCCACTACGGCACCGGTTTGTTCCGCGTCGGCATTTCCGGAGATCAGCGAAACAATGAGCGGAAACGCAGCGCCAAACAAAATCGCAACCGGCAAAATGGCCAGTGCGCAAGCCACCAATTGAGCGAACAACATCGCGGCAAAAGAGTTGTTTGTCGCGCGGAGAATCGCGGGAATCAGCGCCGGCAATTCGCGATAGAAGAATAGGAAGCAAAGAGCTAGCAGGGCAACGCCGGATTGGGTCCAGGCAAAACTTTGCAGCGTGACGAATCGCGGACGCGAAAAGAATCGTTCAAAAATCGCGCTGCCAAGCACAATGCCCAGAAGAAACGTTGCGAGGATCAGAGTGAATGAATAAGTCGAACTGCCGATAAACGTCGCGAGCATCCGAGTCCAGGCAACCTCATAGGCGATGCCAAGGAATCCGGCCACAGCAAACGCAACCAGCAGCCAGCGCCGCTCAATGCTGGAATTGTTCAAAGATGTTGGCGTTGTGATTTTGTTCCGACTCGCGTCCGGTGGCTGTGAGTCGCCGTATGTTGAAACAATCCGATATGCCAGCACTGCGGCGATCAAATTCAAAGCGACCGCGACAAAAACGCTCAGCCGTAAGCCGAGGGCCGGCAACAAAAAAAATCCTGCCGCTAAAGTTCCGCAGACAGCGCCCAGCGTATTCACCGCATACATTCGCCCCGCGCGTTGAGCCAACTCCTGCGATCGCCGCACCACCCCCCGCATCAGCACAGGAAATGTTCCGCCCATCAAAAGCGTAGGAATCCCCAACACCAGCGTGGCTCCCAGCACGCGAAACCCGAGGAGCAAAAATTTCGACGTCCCTATAAATGGATGCAGCTGAAGGTAGATCCCGCGAACCAGCGCCAGGCCCGCAAGCGACAACGCGCCAGTCAGTCCGACTGCTAACTCCAGCCACGCATATACGCGCGCCGGGGCTCCGCTCGACTCGCTGCGTTTCCCGATGAAATAACTTCCGAGCGCGAGTCCAGCCATAAAAACCGCGATCGCCGTCGCCGTAGAATACGCCGTGTATCCGAAGAGGAGTCCCAGCGATTTGGTCCACGCCACTTGGTAAACAAGTCCAGCGGCACCAGAAAGGAAAAAACAGAATTGCAGCTGTGCGAAGCCTGGAGGTGGAGCCGCGCTTGCCGACTCAACTTGCTGGCGAACGAGGTTCGTGATGCGCGCTCTTTTCATCGGTTCGTGGCATCCTAGAGGCAGTCGCGCACCGCGTCAAACGGCGAAGATTCCACTCCACCGGGATTGACATGCAGCGGAGCGGCGATTTATCGTCGAAAAAAGCTGGTGCGGTCCCCTCAATCGAGGTTCGTCAGTGAAAGTCCTGGTCATTGGTGGCGGTGGTAGAGAACACGCGCTTGTCTGGAAGCTGCGCGAAAGCCCGCGCGTCGAGAAAGTCTGGTGTGCGCCGGGCAACGGCGGCATTGCAGCCGAAGCTGAGTGTATCGCGATCGACGCAGGTGATGTCGCCGGACTCGCCGCTCTTGCGGAAAAACTGCGCCCGGACCTCACCGTAGTCGGCCCGGAATTGCCTTTAGTCAACGGCATCGCCGACGCCTTCCGCGCACGTAATCTTCCCGTGGTTGGCCCTTCGCAAATTGCCGCTCAACTCGAGGGCAGCAAGATTTTCTCGAAACAATTCCTGCTTCGGCACAACATTCCTACGGCCGAAATGGTGGGAGCTTTTGAGGATCCGGACGAGGCCGCGGCGGCATTGAAGACCGCCCACTATCCGCTAGTCATGAAGGCAGACGGGCTCTGCGCCGGCAAGGGCGTCCTCTTGGCCGCCGATGAACGCGAAGCGCTCGCGTTCCTTGACAGCACGATGCGGAAACAGGATCTCGGCCCGGCCGGCCGCAAATTGCTCCTGGAAGAAACGCTCGAGGGAGACGAGATCTCTTTTATCCTCGCCGTGGATGGCGAGCGATACGCGCCTCTCGTTCCGACGCGCGACCACAAGCGCATTTTTGACGGCAACCGAGGCCCCAACACGGGCGGAATGGGCGCGTTCTCTACTGACGAACTTCTATCGCCCCAACTTCGCGAATCCATCACGCACACAATCGTCGAGCCTACTCTTCGCGGCCTGTCGGCGGACGGTATCCGCTATCAAGGCTTCCTCTTTATCGGCCTCATGGTCACAGCCGACGGCCCCAAAGTTCTTGAATTCAACTGCCGCTTGGGTGACCCGGAAACGCAAGCGATTCTGGCGCGCCTGGATTGCGATTTGGCCGAGATTCTTTCGGACTTGGCATCGCGACGCTTTGAGCCCTCTAAATTCCGCTGGAAGTCCGGCGCTAGCGTCTGCGTCGTAATGGCATCGGAAGGCTATCCCGGTAAGTTGCAATCAGCAAAGCCAATTTCCGGATTAACCAGTGTTTTCAGGAATACCAGTGTGAAGGTTCTCCACGCAGGCACTCGACTCATCGGCGATGTTGTTGTGACCTCCGGAGGGCGCGTTCTCGGCGTCACGGCCACCGGTCCGACGCTCGAAGCTGCTGTTGCCTCTGCCTACTCGGCTGTAAATCAGATCAAATTCGACGGCATGCAGTTCCGGCGTGATATCGGCACGCAGGCGGGATTCGCTCACTCTGCCGGAGACTAAGCCATGCCCAAGGTCTTGCATCTATTCCGCGCTGCGAAAAAGCGCCTTCCGATGGAATCTCTGAGTTCGGCCACGGCTGTCGTAGATCGAGGTCTCTCAGGCTGCGCTCACGCTCGCGCGGCGAGCAAACGCCAGGTTCTCCTCGTTGACCGCGAAACGCTGGACGCGATGAACCTCCAGCCGGGAATCATTCGCGAAAACATCACCACCGACGGTCTCAACGTCAACGGACTTCCGATCGGCCAGCGCCTCCGCGTCGGCGCAGCGTTGCTCGAAGTCAGCGGCGTCTGCACTCCCTGCGATCAGCTGGAAAAACTTCGTCCCGGCTTGCGCCGCGAGATTTACGGCCGGCGCGGAATGTTGTGCCGCGTGATCGAAGGCGGCGAAATTCGCGTCGGCGATTCAATCGAAAAACTTTAGGTCGTAGCCGGACGCATTCTCTCTATCTAATCGTTAGGGCGTTTACGAAGCGAAGGTGCTTCAGGCGGGCGGTTCTTGTCGTTCTTGTCCGCTTTTTCTACCGGCTCTTCCGGAGGCAAAATCCAGGCAAATCCTCGCTGATCTTCCATCTTGCCGAGAAAGAAATTCTGCTTGGGATAAAGCAACGGCACCTCCGCACGCAGCAGTTCCGCCGCGTCCGATGGCTCCACCTTCTGCGCCTGGCCTTTGATAATCAGGTCGAGCGCTTTGCTCAGCTTGGCGTCCGAGCGGAACCCCGAGAATCGCGGATCGTTTCCCTCCAGCAGCGTTTGCAGGGTTGGCCCCTGCGCATCGCTCGGAAATACCGTTTCAACCAGCGTTTTCGGCGCGTGCTTTTCCGGCGGGTAAATTTGTGCAAAACGCGGCCGCAGGATTCGCGTTTGCCAAAAGTTCTCCTGCGACGTCAACAACTGTTGCGCGATTCGGTATTCCACCGTCCACGCCTCGGGCCCATAGTTCTTTGGCCCATATCCAATCACAACCAATTCGAAAAACGGCTGGTCCGCCGGAAAATCAATCTTTCGCTGCAACTGCGAAACCAGCGGCCGCAGTTTTTCCAGAAACTCAATCCCCATTTGCTCCAGGTCAGGGTCGGCTTCGCCGCCGTAGTTCCCATCCCTCGGGTCGCGGCCCGCGATTCGCTGAATGTTTCTGTCCATCCGGATCGGTTTTGGATCAGCCAGTGAACGCCATTCCGACGCGCCAAATAGAATCGCGATGTGTTGGCTGTCCACGTCTACGACACGCGGAGGCGGTGCTCCTTGCTCCACGGGCTGATCGATCGCCGCAAACAAAATCGCCTCTTTTGCGAAATGAAGGATCACCCGCCCGCCGGTCAAGCTCGTAACAATTTCGTTGTCCTGCGACCGGCTCTGCGCCATGACCCGCGGCCCGCTAAACCCCATGGCAACAACCATACCCAGCGCAATTCCCAGCCCTCGCCGCCAGAGCGTATCAACCGTGTTGACGTACCGATTGCCCACAATAAAGGCACAGTAGCACAGTCTGGCAGACAGTTTATGCGTTTCGTACCTGCGCTCGATTCCGGTAAAATAGACGGTTGAATCCAGCGTAGGGGAATGAACTATGGGACGGAACAAACCCAAATCCATCAAGCACAACGGCAAGCGCCTTTCCGATATTCTCGAGGCGCACGACAAATTTTTTTCCGGTAAAGAAGGCGGCGCCCGCGCCGATCTGACTGGCGCGAATTTGAGCGGCGCGGACTTGAGCGGCGCAAATCTGACCGGCGCCATTCTGCAAAATGCCAACCTCGAAGGGTCGGACTTGCGCAAAGCCAGGCTGGCTCACGCCGATCTCAGCAGCGCAAATCTCCACAAGGCGGATCTGCGCAACACGGACATGACCGAGGCAGTCCTGCCCGGCGCCAATCTCACCGAAGCGCAGGCGAGCGGCGTCGAGTTCTTCCGCTGCGACATGTCCAACGTCAATTTTCAGCACGCCAATCTCCGCAACACGAATTTCCGCAATGCCAACGTCAGCGGTGCAAAATTTTCCGGCGCGGACCTCGGCGTTGCCATCTTGCGCGAAACGGACTTGTCAGAAGCCGACCTCTCCGGCGTCGATCTTTCCACGACGCTCTTGCCGCGTGGGTATCCCGCCGGCACGGCGCAAAAGACGACGGCTTAAGTGAACGCGATAGTGGAAAACTCCATTGTCGCGTGATAGCCTCACGCAGAATCGCGCAAGCCCCAGCTGAATCCCGTGGCTACTCCGACGACACAAATCGATAGCTCGGCTCTGCGCACCCGCGTTTTGGAAGTCGTGCATCAACTCCTCGTCGAACTCGGCAGCCAGGGCGCGCTCCCGCTGCTCACGCTGCAATCGAATCTTGACCGCGACCTGGGTCTCGGCAGCCTCGAGCGCGTCGAGCTCATCGCGCGCCTGGAAATGGAATTTGGCATTCGCCTTCCCGATTTGGCTGCCGCAGAAGCGAGTACACCGGGAGACCTCGCCGCGCTCATTGACCGCGCGCCATCCGACCGCGCTTCTTTTGCGGACTCCGCCTCCGCGTTGCGCTCTGCGATTGAGACTCAGAAATTGCATCTCGAAGCCCCCGACAAAGGCATCTTCGCTGCGGAAACACTCAACGAAGTCTTGCGCTACCGCGCGCTTCATGATGCAGCCCGCGTTCACCTCGACATCACCGAAGACGCCGAGTCCGGCGAAAAAAATGTCACGCTCACATTCTCAGAGCTTTACGCTGCCGCTCAACGCTGCGCAACCGAGCTCGCGCGTCTCGGCGTCCCGCCCGGCGGACGCGTTTCGCTCATGCTTCCCACATCCCGCGCCTTTTTCGTTTCGTACGCCGGGATTCTTCTCGCAGGCGCTATTCCAGTTCCCATCTATCCTCCCTTTCGCGCGGACCGCATCGAAGAATATGCCGGCCGCCAGTCTGCCATTTTAAACAACGCGGAAGTCTGCCTCTTGCTCACATTCCGCCGCGCGGAAACCGTCGCAAAGCTCTTGAAGCCTCGCGTCCGCTCGCTCGAAACCGTCATGGACGCGGAGAAACTTTTGGAAGCGGCCGACAATGCGCCGCCTCCCGCCCCTGGCGCTTTGCCCGCGGACCTTCGTGGCAGTCGCGTTCGCAAAGCAACCGACATCGCGCTCCTTCAATACACTTCCGGATCTACCGGCAATCCAAAAGGTGTCACGCTCACCCACGCGAATCTCCTCGCCAACATGCGCGCCATTGGTGAAGCTGTTCAGTTAACTTCAAACGACGTCGGCATTAGCTGGCTGCCGCTCTATCACGACATGGGCCTCATCGGCGCCTGGCTTACGCTCCTCCATTTCGGCACGCCACTCGCCGTCATGTCCCCTCTCGCATTCCTCACTCGCCCCGAGCGCTGGCTCAAAGCCTTTCACAAACACCGCGGCACCATCACCGCCGCGCCAAATTTTGCCTACGAACTCTGCGTCCGCAAAATCGCCGACGCCGACATCGAGGGCGTCGACCTCAGCTCCTGGCGCGCTGCACTCAATGGCGCTGAGCCCGTCAATCCTGAAACACTCGATCGTTTCGCCGAGCGCTTTGCGTCGTACGGTTTCCGCCGCACCGCCCAGCTTCCCGTCTACGGCCTCGCTGAAGCCTCTCTCGCCGTAACCGTTCCACCAATCAATCGTGGCCCGCTCGTCGATCGCGTCGATCGCGAAACGTTTACGTCAGAGGGCCTCGCCGTTCCCTCCGACGATGAGAACTCTTCGATATCCTTTGTCTCGTCCGGCATGCCCATCTCGGAGCACGAAGTTCGTATCGTCAACGATTCCGCCGAACAGATTCCTGACCGTACCGAAGGCTTTCTCTGGTTCCGCGGACCATCCGCCACGCGTGGTTATTTCAATAATCCGGAAGCGACAGAAAAATTATTCCCGCTTGGTCCAGCGAAAGACGGCGACTTCGCGTGGGTCAATTCTGGCGATCGCGCCTACCGTGCCAACGGTGAGATTTATGTGACCGGCCGCGTCAAGGACATCATTATCAAAGGCGGGCGCAATCTTTATCCCCACGAAGTCGAGGAGCTCGCCGGCCGCGCCGAAGGAATTCGCAAGGGCTGCATCGTCGCATTCGGCCTCAAAGACGAGGGCACTGGGACGGAAAAACTTATCGTGGTCGCCGAATCGCGCGAATCTGGCTCCGCGTCTCGTTCGAAAATCGCGGCCGCCGTCACCGCACACGTCTCGCAAGGTCTCGGCCTTCCGCCCGATCGTGTCGAACTGATTCCTCCGGGCAGCATTCCCAAGACTTCCAGCGGCAAACTCCGCCGTGAAGAAACCAAGCAGCTCTACGTTGCCGGCAGACTCTCGGCAAAAAAATCACCAGCTTGGGTGCAAATCGCACGGCTCGGCGCAACCAGCACCGCGCGCACCGCGGGCCGCAGCGTGACGTCGGGCCTGCACCGCTTCTGGGATATCATCCGCGGCGTCTACTTCATCTGTCTTTTCATGGTCTGGATTATTCCCGCTTGGACCATCGTTCTATTTTTCAAGGATGAGCGCGCCGCGGGCCGTTACACTTCCGCTGCGCTAAAAGTCCTATTCGCTCTGGCCGGCAGCCGCGTCCGCGTCGTCGGCAAAGAATACATGAACACGGGCGGCGCAAAAATTTACGTCTCCAATCACACCAGCTATTTCGACGTTCTGCCGCTCATGCTCGGTCTTGGTGTTTCCTATCGTTTCGTCGCAAAACAGGAAGTCCACAGCATGCCGTTCATCGGAACTTTCCTTCGCAAAATGGGGCACCTCTCCTTCGATCGCGGCAACACTGGCTCGCGCCGCCAAGCCGCGCAAACCATTGAAGAAGTTCTTCGCGCTGGTGATTCCGTTTTTGTTTTTCCGGAAGGCACATTCGTTGCCGAACCAGGCATTCGTCCTTTCCAACTTGGTGCGTTCAAAGCTGCTGTCTCAACCGGCGCGCCCATCATTCCGGTTTCACTTGCCGGCACCCGCAATTTTCTCCGCGACGGCACAATCCTTCCGCGCCCGAGCAACGTCACCATCACTTTGTCGCCGCCGATTTTTCCCGACACTGTCAACACAGGTAATTCGCAATCTTCCAACTGGCAGGAACTGGTGCGCCTCCGCGACGCCAGCCGCGAAGCCATTGCGCGTTTCACGGGTGAACCCCTCCTGTAACGTTGACTGCAAAACCCTTTTTTTCCTGCAACCTCAACGAAATTCACAGCATCTCTATATCTACACAAGCGAGAGAGTCTTCGCGGCACACTGCTTCCCCTGCCTGAAGCGGTCCGCGTACGCAAGATCGCGCCACTGGCGTGCGTGCTTGCGATAAAAACCAAACCTTAGGGAGGCTGTATGAAGTGGAAGCTCGTAGTGTGTTTGCTCGCGTTGTTTTCCGTCTCGGCGATGGCATCCGCGCAGGAAGAGGGTGGGTCGAAACTCGACGTCTTCGTCGGCTATTCTTATCTCCGCGATAATCCAAGCACTTCCGGCGTGAACGGTTTCAATCTTCACGGCGGTAGCGCTTCGGCTGCCTACAAGATCAACAATTGGCTCAGCGGCGTAGCCGACTTCGGCGGCTATCACGCGAATAACATTCTCGGTTCCGGAATCGACGGCACCATGTCTACGTATCTTTTCGGTCCGCGCATTTCCTACCGCCGGCATGCGCGCTACACACCGTTTGCGCAAACTCTCTTCGGCGTCGCGCACGCGGGGGGAAGCGGCTTCGGCATTTCCAGCACAAACAACGCGTTCGCTGCATCCTTCGGCGGCGGCGTCGACGTGAGACTCTTCCATCGGCTGTCGTTCCGCCCCGCGCAGGTCGAATATCTCCTGACGCGCTTCCCGGAAACGACAACCAGCCGTGAAACGCAAAACAATCTTCGCGTTTCAACAGGCTTCGTCGTTCATTTCTAACTCAAGCTCGAACGCTCGCTGGTCAGCTTTTATTTTTCAAACTCTCCGGCGCGCGTCCAACATGTCGGTTGCAAGGAGCGACTCAGAGGCCGCGGAGCAACACAGGCAGCCGCGGCCTCCGCACCTTCTCAAGTTCCAAACAAAAGGCCGCGACGAATATGTCGCGGCCTTTCTCATTTCGGACATGCAATCCCGCCAACCTACTGGTTCAGCGTATAAACAACCGTGATCACCGTTTCCACTTCCACGGGCGAACCGTTTAATAACGTCGGCCGGTACCGCCACTGTGCGACTGCATCCAATGCTGATCGAACGAGCAGCGGATCGCCATCCATCACTTCAAGCGAAGCGATTGTGCCATCCACAGCAATCAGCGCATGTAGCCGCACCTGTCCAGAGTGCCGAATCTGCACCGCCAGTCGCGGATAGATTGGTTCGACCCGGCGTATCAGCATCGCCTGTTGCACCCCTCCACCGACGGTGATTCGTTTCTTTTTGTTTTTGTCCGGGTCTTCGGGCACAGCCGGCCCAGACCGCGTGTCGAAGATGTTCGATCCAGTCGGATCGCCCGGCCCAGCGGGAATTCCGAGACTGGGCCCATCGATTGGCCCGTCCACTGACCTTAACGTGCTTTGCGCCGCCGGATGCGGTGAAAGACGCCGGTTGAAACACACCACACACTCGCCATGAGGAGTGGGCGCGCTCGGTCGAACATCCGCTACCGGTTCCGGCGCCGATCGATAATAATTTGGAATTGGCGTAAACAAAGTAACCGGCAGTTTCTCCGTCTTCCCGAGCAACGGAATCAACACCAATCCGACCAGCACGAGACATTGCAACGTAACCGAAATCGCCAGCGCCCGCCGCTTGATCTTTCGCTCGCGGGCCTTCTGTTCTGAATCTCCTTCAATCAAACAACTGCCCAGCGTCCCAATCTGCTCGCCGGAATTTCTTTTTCCTTCGTTGGACATCGCACACCTCTCCTAAAATATTCCGCGAGCCAAGCTGAATTTTTTGCTGCACCGGCGGATGCAGGCTGCCTTGCCTCCGCCGGCACAGCGCTCGCAGGGATGTGAGGTTCGCGCGTCCTCTCCCTAGCTTGGACACCGTCACGCATTTCCGGTTCCCACTTGCTGATTTATTAATCAGTTCGTAATCGCGAAAGGTTGCCGCCGGGCTTCACAATCCGCCGCAACCGCCGTAATCCCAGTCATTTACAGACCTGTAACAAATCGGCCAACTCGCGCATCTACTTGTTCAAGGACGTGGATCCTAGGAGGCTTATCCCATGGACCGGCAACATCCGGAAACTTTGGGTGTTCGTCGCACCGGTTGGGCGGCTTTGGACCGCGATCCGCAGCAGGACACCGTTGAATTCGTCTGTCCCCACTGCGGTACCCGCGACCAGAAGAACGCGCGGCGCGAGCGAACGCTCTATCGCTTTACCGATGGTTTCTTGCAAGACCTGCAAGGCGAAGTAACGGCGTGCCACGCCTGCAAACGGCAGTTGCGCGTCGTGCCCGTAGTGCTACTTCACGATCAAGACGAAGTGCGCCGTTTTGGCGCGGTTTTTTCCGACGATTTTTCGCTCGTCTCTCGTTGATTTTTCTTCCCCCTGCAACACAAAGGGCGCGAGGTGTAGTCCTCGCGCCCTTTTTTGTGGCTTCGTCGGGGGTAAATCTTTTTATCGTTTAGCGATACCGCCAGCAGTGATCTCGTTCATCCCAGAAGCGATATGCGCGATGGTAACGGTATGGCCGGTAATATCCGTAAGGGCCGTACGCCGGTCCGACATAAACCGGTGCCGGTCCGTAGTAATACCGCGGCCCCGCATACACCGGATACGGTCGCCCATATCCACCGTAAACATAAAATCGTGGATGCGCCGACGCAGTTCCCGCTCCCAAAAAAGCCAAAAATCCACCCAGCGCCACAGTCGCCAGCGCCGCTTTCCCAATAATCTTTTTCGCTTTCACAAGGATCGTGTTCATGATCTCCTCCCGCATTCCGGGCCATCTTCCTCGATACACTCGATCAAACACCTCGCCCGCCAAAAGGTTGCGCCGGTTCTGAGTCCGTCTTATCCGGCTGTTTCTATGTGATTCGCGGGCACAAAAAAAAACGCGGCGGATTTCTCCGCCGCGCTCCTGATCCTACAACTTTCATTTCTCAGTGCCGGTCGTGATCATGATCGTGGTCGTCCCAATCGCGTTGCTCGTGCCAGCGACGCTCATGTTCATCCCACCATCTGTGACTGTGTTCCCAGCACCATTCCCTTGCCTCGTGTAACTCATGTCTCCAGTGATCCGCTTGCCTGCTGTTGTAACCGTGCTTTTCAACGGCGCGGTCCAGCTCGTGGTCCGCATGTCTCAGTTTTCTTTGGCAATCGTCGTCTGCATACGCTCGAGGCGCCCCGGTCATTAGCAGGCCCCCCGCGAGTATTGCTGTTCCGCAAACGAATCGCACCAGGCCGGTTTTCCATCGTTGGGTAAACATAGATTATTCGCCTCCTGAGATTAGCCTAGAGGCTGGGAGTTCCCTGCACCATGCGGTATTCCTTTATTCGCATGGCTCTGCGTCAGTTGTATTAAACACGTCGCCCGATCAAAAGTTGCGCGTGAAAAGTTTTGAGAAAGCACTGCTAAAAGTACGAATCCGCCACAAGACCGCGAATCGAAAGTCTCTCTCAGTATGCTTGCAGAAAAGGATCGGCATCCATGTGGTACTTCTCCATCCCCGCGCGCACCAGATCAAACGCCTCATCCACGTTATCCGCAAACTGCAGCAGCTTATATTCGTCCTCGTTGATCGTGCCCCAGCGAACCATCGCTTTCCAATTCAAAACGTCATCCCAATACTTCCGCCCGTAAATCAGAATCATGTTGTTCTTCGCCAATTTTCCCGTCTGCAGGAGCGTCATCATTTCCCACAGTTCATCCATCGTCCCGAACCCGCCCGGAAAAACAATCAGCGCTTTCGCTATCTGGGCGAACCACAATTTGCGCATAAAAAAGTAGTGGAAATTAAAACTCAGCTCGGGGCTGATATAAGGATTCGCAAACTGTTCGTGCGGCAGCTCAATCGAAAGTCCAATCGACTTTCCTCCTGCCTCATACGCGCCGCGATTCGCCGCTTCCATGATCCCCGGCCCGCCGCCCGAGCAAACCACAAACCGCCTCGGCCGCGGTCCCAGCGACAGCGCCCACGTCGTAATCTTGTGCGAAAGCTGCCGCGCTTCTTCGTAATACCGCGACATCTCCAGCGCGCTCTTCGCCAAACGCAATGCCGCCCGATGCTTGGTCTTCTCCGCCGCGCTCAATTTCGAGATCTTTCGTTCTTTCAATCGCGTCAGCCGCGCCGACGCCACTTCATGCGAATCCAGCCTTGCCGACCCGAACATCACGATCGTGTCGCCGATTCCTTCGCGCTTCAGTTGCGCCAGCGGGTTGATGTACTCCGCCAGAATGCGCAGCGGTCTAGCTGGCGTGCTCTCCAGAAACTTCGAATCTTCATGCGGCGCCTTCGGCGCGTGTTGCGGTTTCAATTTGGGACGCTGTGCTGACGACATGCTCTTGCCTCCGCGGGTCGGCCTTCCATTGTAAGAACCGCCGCGCGTCCCGGCAACGTCTGCGCGCCCCTTTGCGTCGAATCAAGTACACTTCGGTAGCGTAGGCATTCCCGTTTGCCCAGTACGGGCCTGCGCACCCGAAGCCCACACCCAGGTGCAGCCCAGATGAAGCGATTGCCAGTTCATTCTCGATTCTCGATTCTGCTCTTCGCCGTCACTCTGGCCTCGGCTGCTTCCCCTACCTTCGCCCAATCCCCCGACGGCCCTATGGTCCCTCGCCCGGACATCCCCATCCAACAATCGCCCAGGCGGGCCCAAACCACCATCAAATCCAAAGTCGTCCTCGTCAACGCCCCCGTCACGGTTCGCGACTCCAAAGATCAGATCGTCACCAGCCTCAACGCCGCTGACTTTCGCCTCACCGACCACGGCGTCCCGCAAACCATCTCTCACTTTGACGTCGGCACCGACCCGCTCTCTCTCGTCGTCCTCATTGAAACCAGCTCCCGCGTCGCGCCGCTTCTTCCCGCCGTGCAAAAGTCTGGCATCCTCATTACGGAAACCATTCTTGGCCAGAATGGCGAGGCCGCCATCGTCGGCTTCAACGACACGATCGACAAGCTTCTCCCGTTCTCAAAGAATCCTGACGCCGTAGAAAGCGCCGTCGCGCACATCCAGTCCAGCACGTCCGGCTCGCGCCTTTATGACGCCATGGGCGTCGGAGTCGAAATGCTCACGGGACGTCCTCCCGAAACCGTTCCCGGTGGCTGCCCGGGTGAACCGGGAGCAGTTGCCGCGCTGTGCGTCGGTGCACCCTCGCGTCGCCTCGTCCTGCTCGTCGTCTCGGAAGCCACCGATGTCGGCAGCCAGGCAAAACTCGGTGAAGTTCTACGCAAGGCGCAACTCGCCAACGTCACCATCTACAGCGTCGGCCTCTCCACCACTCGCGCCCTGCTACAGCAAGAGCCGAAAAAAAATCACACCGATATCTCTCCGCCCGGCACTTACCCGCTGCCGCCTATTCCTGGCAAACCACCCGTTCCGGAAGAGGAAGATCCTCGTTTGAATGACACTGCGGATTTAATGGCCCTCGCCGTTTGGGCCGTCAGTCATATCGCCGATAAAGTCAGCGCCCACGCTCTCGAAGTCGCCGCTGTCGCCACGGGCGGCGCACACTTCGCCACCTTCAAGGACCGCACCATCGAAAAAGCCTTCGACGAAATCGGCGGCGAACTTCACACCCAATACACGCTGGGTTATGCGCCCGTCGGCACCACCGAAGATGGCTACCACGAAATAAAAGTTAGTTTAGTAGATGCCAGATACAAGAATCTGAGGGTCCGCTCCCGCCCCGGCTACTACGTCGCCGCCTCCGACGACTAGCAGTTCCCGCGTCGCCTTCCCCACCACCTTTCATGCCGACCGGAGTAGCCCGGCTTATTCTTGTACGCGGTATTTGCGTGCCGGGCTGTGCAGTAGAGAAATCTCTCTCAGATTGCGTCGCGATCGCGACTCATATAGTCGCCGGCTCGACGCCGCTTTTCCGCTTCATTTCCGGTACCTGCGCTCCCAGGCGCTCAACCTCTCTGTACCCTCTGTGTTGAATCTCTTTATTCTTGTCGTATCATCACCCCATGTCCTCCGCCTTCCACGTCCGCCTCGCCACTCAAGCAGACATTCCCGCTCTCCACGCCCTCATCGAATCCTCTGTCCGCATCCTCCAAGCGAATGACTACACTCCCGGACAAATCGAAGGCGCTCTTGGCACCGTTCTTGGCCTCGACACTCAACTCGTCACCGACCAAACCTATTTTGTCGCGGAAACAGCCGGCAACTCCGGCGCAAGAACCATCGTCGCCTGCGGCGGCTGGAGCAACGCAAAACCCTCTTCGGCAGCGACCACGCCGCCGTCCGCGAACCCGAATTTCTCGATCCCGCTACCGACGCCGCCAAAATCCGCGCCATTTTCGTCCACCCCGATTGGGCCCGCCGCGGCCTCGGCACTCTGCTCCTTGAAACCTGCGAAAACGCCGCCCTCGCCGCCGGCTTCACCGAATTCGAAATGGGTTCCACCCTCACCGGCGTCCCTCTCTACAAACTCCGCGGCTACCAGGTCATCGAATCCATCGGCGTCCCTCTCCGTAACGGCGAAGCCCTCCCTGTAATCCGCATGGCCAAATCCGCGGCGCGTTGACGCAACTAGTCTTTCTCTGCGAACTCTGCGATCTCTTGCCTTTGCGCGATTGCTCTAACAAGCGCGCTGCTTGAAATACTCCAGCCATACCACGCCGGCGACAACCCAATAAATCGCAAACTGTAACGCTGGCCCACCAGCGAAGGCAGAGTGCAACACGAAAGGAATCGGGATTAGCGTCAGACCGGCCGCGCACACCAAGGCCGCCGTCCGCCGCCTCAGCCGCGCGAAATAGAGGAACCAGAGGACTGCCGCCAGGCTCCATTTAAACGCCGCGTGCCAAATTCCATCGCGAAACATCAAGGACACACGGCCGCCAATGAAATCTACTGACAGCGGTGCAAGCGTCAAGTACAAGCTGACGCCGAATAACCACGTGCGCCGCCGCAATCCCCAAAGGATGCTCTCCAGGTCGTGTTTCTCTTTTTCCGAGTCGCCCGCGATGGGCGCGGCGGTTCGCAAAGTCTCCAGCGGCGTCGCCGCGCTTCGCGCAACCCGCTCGAAGTCGGGATCTTGGCGAAAATAATCCTCGACCAGCGTTTTCGTATCCCCGCTGGCTTCGCCCGAAAAATAAATCGGCAACAGATCCGTCACCACTTCCCGTGTAACGTTCATGGTTTCGCTCCTGCGGCGGGAGCGGCCGCCCGCCACGCCTGCCTGGTTTGCATCAGCTTCACTCGCGCGCGATGAACTTTCACTCGTGCGCTGCCCACCGAAATTCCCACCGTCTCCCCAATTTCCTCGTACGTCATTTCGTCGAGTGCGCGCAGCAGTAGCACGGTGCGGTCCATTTCTGGCAGTTGCTGCAGCGCTGCAAGCACCTCGCGCACTTCCGCGCTTTCTTCCATTTGCGTCTGCGCGCTGATTCGCGTGTCGGGCATATTCGCGTCAAGCTGCGTGTGGCGCGCGGCCCTTCGCAGCAGATCGATATACGCATTTCGTGCAATGGCGAAGAGATAGCTTTTCACCGTCGGCTGCCGGATGCGATCGCCCGCCATCCACACGCGCATAAACGTGTCCGAGGTGATCTCGTCCGCCGTCGCCGAATCGCCGCACAAATACAGCGCAAATCGGCGCACGTCGCCGGCATAGCGTCGGTATAGATTCTCAATGTCCGTCATTCTTCTCGATTGCTAAACAGGGTACGCGCGAACATGCGAATCGTTACAGCAGAATCCCCGTCTCCCGCAGCATCTTCGGGCGAGACAGAGTCATGGCCAAATCCGCAACCTGCTGACCTACTGATGCCGCCTCTTCGGAAAGCTTGTCTGGCCGTCAGGATGTCGGCTTTCGCTCGCGATACCCTTGCTAAGGAATCCGTGGTTGGCACACAATTGTGTCCCCCGAGAGGCTGGAAGTCGTGGAAAACGCAAAGCTAACTCCGGCTGAGTTGTCTGCGTTGGTTGCTGAAGCTGGTTCTTGGTTGAGGCACCAGCGAGAGAAGTTTTACCCTCACGGTCATCCGCTCAACAATACCCACAGAACGCAGCTGGAACCGTTTTTTGCAGCGGGAATCCTGGACAGCGTCCGGATCGTGAATTTGCCTCAGATCGGTGAAACCATGCCGTCTCCCCCATTCTTCGAAAAACTTCGCGACACCGGACCCCTCATGCTGCCCAATTCGCCACACACTGCGGCGGTGCCGTTCATTGATGTTGCCGTCTTTAACAGCGAGCCATCGCTGCGCGTCGTCTTTCACACGTTGGTCCACATCACGCAAATGGTTCTTCTCGGACCGGAACAAGTTATGGAAGGTTGCTTTCGAGCATTAAC
>DATLVG010000058.1:0-39791 GCA_035577625.1 Candidatus Dormiibacterota bacterium | reverse complement strand
AGTAAACGAAAACCTTGGAGCTAGCCGGGCCTAGTCGACGATTTCAAAGCGGAATTCTTCGATGACCGGATTGGTGAGGACTTCCTTCGAGATTCGCTCGGTTTGCGATTGAGCGTCCTCACGAGTGAGGCCATCGAGATTGAGGACGAAGAATTTGCCCTGGCGGACGTCCTTGACGGCGTTGTAGCCGAGTCCGGAGAGGGCGTGTTGGATGGTTTGACCTTGCGGATCGAGGACGGTGCGCTTTGGCATGACCCAAACGTGTGCTTTCATGGAGAAAGTATAACAAAGTTGATTGGCCGAAGCTGCGATGCTTCTACGGCGAGACCTCGCTGAAACGGTGCTTCTTGTGAGTGTGCTACTTTGACGGCCTTAGACTCGGCGAATAGCCAGTGCCTTTCCAAAATTCAACCGGCATCTCTAACTTAGGTTTCCCAATCCAACCTCGCTCGACCTCTATGAAATATGCGGTTCCATCTGAATTGGGATAATAGCGAACGCTGCGCAGAGCAATTTGATCCCACTCCCCATTAAACTTCAAATCATCCAACGACGCAGGATACCTCCCGTAGCGAGTCTTATGCAGTTCGATTAATGCCACAGCGGTTTTCAAATGCTGGTCCCCAAAGAGGTTGTCAGGTCCCTTTGTGATTCCAGATGCGATCAACGAATGAATCGTGAAGATTGTCGAGAAAACGAAGATGAGAACTCCGACGGCAATAAGTACGGTTCTCGTTGTCGAAAGCGGGTTGCGGGCAATGGGTGGTGGCGGAACGACATTTGGCATGGTGGAGCAATATTAATCGAATTTCTTTGGCTTGGTGTGTACCCAACACAGTAGATACAAGACGGCCAACTCGGAAGTTGGCCCTACAAATGTGTCAGTGCGAACGCATGGGTGAAGCTGGCCCGGAGGAGGGAAGTGAGTTCGGATTCGGAAAGGCCCATGCGGTGGGCGTTGCGGCATTCCGTGGCGAGGTCGGTGTGGAACATTGTGGGGTCATCGGTCGAGAGAGTGACGGGGACGCCGTGGCGGAGAAGTTGCGGAAGCGGGTGAGCTTCGATTGTGGCGGCCGGTTGCGAGAGTTGGCGAGCGAGAGCGCCGGTGAGGACGTTGCTGCCAGGGCAGAGTTCGAGGGGAATGCGGCGGTCGGCGAGAAGATCCATCAGCGACCGATCGTGGATGGCGGCGATGCCGTGGCCGATCCGTTCGACGCCGAGGAGTTCGATGGCTTCGCGGATTTTTTCAGGACCGCCAATTTCGCCAGCGTGCATGAGGCGATGAAGACCCAGCGCAGCGGCGGAATCATAGACGGAACGAAACGCAATGGTCGGAACGCTCAGTTCATCGCCGCCGATGCCGAAGGCGACGATTTTTTTTGAGGCGGCGTTGCGCGCGGCGTTGACGACTTGTTGCGCGGCGTCCGGACCGAATTGGCGGACCGCGTCAAAGATCCAGAAGAGTTTGAGACCGCGGGCTTCGAACGGTTCGGCAGCACGAAGGATGGCTTCGAAATTTTTTTCGGGGCGCTGATTTCGGAGAAGCATTACGCCGACGGAGAGGGTGACTTCGGCGTAGACAACGTTTTGGGCGAGGAGTTGTTCGGCGAGGTCCTGGACGATCAGGGCATAGTCCTGGGGAGTTCGGAGAAAGGAAGTGACCCATTTGAAGGTGTCGAGGAAGCCGAGAAAATCCGTGTACGAGTAGCGGCGGCGAACTTCGTCTTCGGTGATGGGAACGCCGTGACGTGCTGTGAGCGCAGAGACGACGGCCGGGCGGATACTGCCTTCGAGATGGAGATGCAGTTCGGCTTTAGGGAGTGACAGGATGTGTTCAGGAAAGGGACGGTGGGTCATTCTTGCGCGGAAGAAAGATTAACACAGAGGGCACACAGGTAAGAGCACGGAGGAAGGGAAAAAAAAAGGCAAGAAGAAGAGTGTGTGAGGAGACGCGGACGCAACTTGCACACAGAAAGGGCCAGTAACCCGGGTCCCGAGGAAAAGTAAAACGCCGACAGGACGCCGGCGGTACGAAATGGTCGTGGTGAGCGATTCGAGTGAGAGATTCCTACACGCAGAACCGGCGTGTGGGGCACTCGAGTAAGAGAATCGAAAACAGCAACTTAGCGGGGAAGCTGAGGCTGGCCGGCGTTTTTCCAGGCGGTAAGCCAGAAGGAACCGACGTCGGTGGAGGCGTCGGAAAGCTGGCGGATCAAAATGGCTGCGGCTTGATTGTAGAAGCGATCGTAGTATTCGTCGGTGTAAGAGTTAAGGCCGCGGCGCGAATTGTGGTCGGCGAAGAGAATCGTTTCGAGCCAACTGTGGGAACGAAGGCAGGCTTCGAAAGCGTAGTCGGTTGGATCGGAGATGAACATCGCGTCGTTGGGACGCATAGGAAAGAAGGAGCTATAGCGGTCGATAAGGGTGGTGCCGAAGCGATCGTTAACGCCGAGCTGGCCCGTGAGTTTGCCGTCGTTGTTGTCGGTGGTGTTGAAGGGGTCGTGTGCGGCGGCGACGTAGTTGGCGAGAATGGCGGCGTAGAGGCGCGCTTCGTCCCACTTGCCGGCGCGCATGGAGTTGGTTAACTTTTCGCTGTAGACGCCGATTTGCCACGGAAGAAGGCCGTTGGCTTCGAGCTTGGCGCGGCCAAATTTCAGCACGGCGGATTTGTAGTCGCGAGGAAGCGCCTCGAAGGGAAAGCGTCCGTATCTTTCGAGGATGAGGTATTGAGTACGACGCTCTGTGGGAGTTTTGACGGCGGAAGTGAGCGGGTCGTTGACGTGCTGGAGCAGAAAGCCGCGGCTGCCTTCGAAAAAAGGTCGGACATCTTGCGGAAGAGTTTCGATGGCGCGGTTGACGATGAGTTTATTGGCGTTGTCGCCCCAAGCGCGGGCTTGAGAAGGTACAAAGAGCGCCAGCAGCAGCGCGGCGACGAGCAGACCGGAGAGACGCAGATTGGAGACACAAACGGCGCGGAAGAGCACGCGATACCCTCGCACTATTTGGCCGGAGGCGGATTGAGCGTACTGCGCTTCCGGCTGTAAAAGAAATAGATTACAAGTCCGATGAGCAACCAGCCAAGAAATCGGAGCCAATTCATAATAGGCAGGCCCGCCATCAGGAGCAAGCAGGTAAGGATGGTGAGGATGGGAGCGAGCGGACCGCCGGGTGCGCGGAAGGCGCGATGGCGATTCGGCTCGCGATAGCGAAGGATAAGGACCCCGGCGGCGACGAGCGCGAATGCGAAAAGCGTACCAATGTTGGCGAGGTCACCGAGCGTTCCGATGTCGAGAAGCCCGGCAGGAACGCCGACGACGAAACCCGCGACCCAAGTAGAGAAATCCGGCGTCAGATAGGTGCGATGGACGCGGCTGAAAATTTTTGGGAAAAGGCCGTCACGCGACATGGCGAACCAGACACGCGCCTGGCCGATCTGGAAGACAAGAAGCGAAGAGATCATGCCCATAAGTGCGCCGATAAGAACGATGAGGCGAAGGTTGGAGAGGTGAAGTTTTTTGAGAGCGTTGACGACAGGAGCTGCGTCGTCGAGGAGCGTGTCCCACTTGACCAGGCCGGTGAGGACGACTACGACACCGATGTAGAGCAGCGTGCAGATGACAAGCGTGGCGATGATGCCACGCGGCAAATCGCGCTGGGGATTCTTGCATTCCTCGGCGGCGGTGGAGACGGAATCGAAACCGATGTAGGTGAAGAAGACGATGGAGCCGCCGGTGAGGATTCCGGGCCAGCCGTTCGGAGCGGCAGGATGCCAATTGGAAGTGTGAATAAATCTTGATGCAAAGGTGACAAAGGCGAGGATGGCGATGATCTTGACCATCACCATGAGATTGTTTGTGTTGGCGGATTCGCGAATGCCGCGGACGAGAATGACGGTGAGAAGCATGACGATGATGAACGCCGGCCAGTTGAAGCCGAAATGCCAGCCGGGACCGTAAATCATATTGCCTTGCAGATCGGGGAGACCACTGGGGAGATAAGCGGGCGAGATCCACTTGGGATCGGGATGTAAGCCGAACCAGTCGAGGAGGTCGACCAGATGAGCGGAGAAACCGACACTGACGGCCATGTTACTGACGGCGTATTCAAGGATTAAATCCCAGCCGATAATCCAGGCGATGATTTCGCCCATAGTGGCGTAGGTGTAGGTGTAGGCGCTGCCGGCGATGGGGATCATGGCGGCGAGTTCGGCGTAGCAGACAGAGGCGAAGCCGCAGGCGATGGCGACGAGGACGAATGAGAGGGCAATGGCGGGTCCGGCGCCGGGGCGGCCGAAGGATGCGTTGTGGTGCATGAGGTACTGAAGGAGCGGAGCGTTGAGGATGGAAGATGTCTGGAACTTCTGGCCGGCGATGGCGGTCCCGACGATGGTGAAAATGCCGGAGCCGATGACGGCGCCGATGCCGAGGGACGTGAGGCTCAGCCAGCCGAGGGATTTCTTGAGACGGAGTTCGGCGCCTTCACAATCGGAAATGAGTTGGTCGATATTCTTCCGGCGAAACAGGGATGAAGGCACTCAGAGTCTCCGAGAGCATCCGGGCAACGCGAAATGTTCCCCTGCCTGCCGGATACGATGATCAGTGCGAGCCACACTTTATCGTGAGACGGGATGCGGTGCAACTTTGCAGGGAGCGGAGAGGGCCGACCTTAAAAGCTACGCCGGTTGGAGTTGCGCGTAGCGTTCGATGAATTTTTTTGTGCCGCGGCCGGGGAAGCTGACGGAAAGGCGGCGATCGTCTTCATCGCCTTCGACGCCGACGACGGTGCCGACACCGAATTCGGGATGGCGAACTTTGCGGCCAAGCATGGGATCGGCTGGGGCGCGGCGCGAAGCGGAACGGCCGAAGCTGGGAGTTTCCGAGCGTTGGCGCGGCGCGGAAGAACGCTGCGTTGCAGCGGCGCCACCGCGGACGCGGCGGATAAATTCTTCGGCGGAGTAGGAATACTCAGGGTCAGGTTCGTAGCGACGGGTTTGGCCGATTTCGGCCATGGAGCCACCGGCGGTGTCCACGAGTTCGCTGGGGATTTCCGCGAGAAAACGTGAGGGTTGCGAGGCGCGGAGTTGCTGTTCGTTGCCAAAAATGCGGCGATAGACGGCGCGAGTGAGCGTGAGCGTTTTGCGAGCGCGGGTCATACCCACGTAAACGAGGCGGCGCTCCTCTTCGACGCCTTTTTCTTCGCTGGTGGAGCGGCCGTGGGGGCAGATGCCTTCTTCCATCCCGGTAAGAAAAACATGATCGAATTCGAGACCCTTAGTGCTGTGCAGCGTGATGAGTGTGACGCCGGGCTTATCTTCGAAGGAGTCGGCGTCGCTGACGAGCGCAGCGGCGTCGAGAAAATCGGTGAAGGATTCGCCTGCATCCATGCTTTCGGCGACGGCGCGAGTTAGTTCTTCGAGATTCTCGATGCGGGCGACGTCCTCGGGCGTATTGCGGTCTTTCAGCATGGACATGTAACCGGTTTCGTCGAGGACACATCGGAGAAAATCGGCAGGTTCGCGCTCGGTGAGGGCTTGTTGCAGACGAACGATCAATTCCTGGAACGTGCGGATGGGAGTTGTAGCGCGACCGGAAGCTCCGCCTGCGAGAAACGCTTCGATGGAAGCCCAGAGCGTCACGGCGTTCGAGCGGGCGAATTCGCGGAGAGCGTCGACGGTAGTTTTGCCGATACCACGCGGCGGGACGTTTAGAACGCGCAAAAGGGAAATGTCGTCCACGGGATGCATGGCGAGGCGAACGTAGGCGAGGGCGTCTTTGACTTCGGCGCGATTGTAGAAACTGAAGCCACCGACAAGTTTGTAACGAACGCCCCGGCGACGAAACACTTCTTCGAAGGCGCGCGACTGGGAGTTGGTGCGGTATTCGACCGCGCAAGTCTGGTCGGAGTCGTCATCCAGAATTTTCTGGAGTTCGGCGGCGACGAATTCGGCTTCGGCTTGTGCGTCGCGTGCTTCAAAGTAGCGGAGGTTCTTGCCAGCGGGCGATTCGGCTTTCAGCGTTTTGCCGAGACGGTCGGGATTATTTTTTACGACCGCACCCGCAGCGTCGAGAATGTTTTGTGTCGAGCGGTAGTTGCGCTCGAGACGGATGACGCGCGCTGCGGGAAAATCGCGAGAAAAGCTGAGAAGGATGGAAACGTCGGCGCCGCGCCAGCGGTAGATGGACTGATCCTCGTCGCCGACAACGCAGATGTTTTGTTTCGGACTGGTGAGCAGGCGGAGAAGATCGTACTGGACGCGGTTGGTGTCCTGATATTCGTCGACGTGAATGTATTGGAAGCGCTGCTGCCAGCGCTCGCGAACGTTGGGTGAATCCTTTAAGAGTTTTGCAGAACGCAAGAGGAGATCGTCGAAGTCGAGCGCGTTGCTCTGAACGAGTAGTTTTTCGTAGGCCTCGAAAATGTCGGCGGTTTTGCGGCCGTCGGAACTGAAGGCCTCGGCACGAATTTGCGCGGCTGATTGGCCGTGATTTTTGGCATGGCTGATTTTGCTGAGGACATTGCGCGGCGTGAGGGTTTCGTCGCTGATGTTGAGGCGAGACATTGTGAGTTTAACGGTGGCGAGTTGATCGTCGTCGTCGAAGATCGCGAAATTGTAGGGCAGGCCTGCGGCTGCGGCTTCGCGGCGAAGCAGGCGTGCGCAGAGCGAATGGAACGTGGAAAGCCATGGGCGGTCAGGCGGGATGCCGGCGCGAAGAAGGAGGTCCGTAACACGTGTCTGCATTTCCTCTGCGGCTTTGTTGGTGAACGTGACGGCGAGGATATTTTCCGCGGCGACGCCTTTCGAAATGAGATTTGCCATGCGGAATGTGACGGCGCGCGTTTTGCCGGTACCGGCGCCGGCAAGAATGAGAAGTGGTCCATCGGTTGTTTCCGCCGCGAGGCGCTGTTCAGGATTTAGCTGTTCGAGGAGAGAGAGCATTGCGTCCGTTCGGGAAAATTTTGTTGCGCATTCATGGTAGCGGACGAAAGAGTGAGGCGCAAACGGGGCTGCGGATGGATTTGTTGTGCACCGACGGAAATTAGATCAATGCGACGCTGCGCGGCTGAGATCAATATCGAAAAAAAGAAGACCGTGGTTTTTTTCTAGCGCGACGAGCTCCGGAATGTAGAGGCGCGCGTTGTTGAGGAGATCGAATTGGCTCTGCAAGTTGAAATAAAGCAGGCCTTCGACGGTGCTATGTGGAGCAACGACGCCGTCGCGGAGGCTGGCTTCTTCGGCGGCTTTCGCAAGTTCGGTCCAATTCTTATCGCGGCCAATCTTGTTGCTCGAAGGGAGAGGAATGGGGAGGCGAGTGCGGCGACTGGGGTCTCTTACCTTTGACGAAAAGACGGCGTCAGCAAGCTGATCGGAGGTGAGCGAAGGCAATTCCTGGCGGCTGTCGTCTTCGAGGACGAGAGAGAGGCGAATGCGGCTGAGATTGACTCGAATGCTGTCCGCGGTCTCGTTGCGCAGCATGACCCGGATAGCAAGTATGCCGAATGAGTAGGGATTTCTTTTAGGGAAGGCCGGTTTGTATTGAGCGAGATTGGTCCACGGCTCGGCGGCGATGGTCATGCCTTCATGCGAGTCGAGAGCGGAAGTCCGCATCGGCGCGGATTGCTGCTGTTGTTGGGCGAAGGAGGTGGAAAGCAAAAGCAAGGCAGCTGAGGGAAGGGCGAAAGCGGCTTTTCTCATGCGTTTATAATAAACTTTTTCCATCTCGACGCCTTCGATTCCTGCGGTAGGTGCAGGGTTGCCCTGACGAGCGGTGTAGCACGGGGAAAAGGCAGACCGGAGCCCGGGTTCGTGTATTTCCTCTATAGCTTGTTGATGGCTATCGCTGCGCTGCTGCTCACACCGTATTGGATTATCAAGGGAATGACCCAGGGCAAATACCTTTCGAATTTGCGCGAGCGGTTGGGTTTTTCCTATCCAGACCTGAAAAGCCTGCCGGAGGAGCGGACGGGCGCGATCTGGTTGCACGCGGTGTCAGTAGGAGAGGCACTTTCGAGCGTGGCACTGGCGAAGAAGTTGAAAGAAAAATGTCCCGAGCGGCCGTTGATTGTGTCGACCACGACGATTACTGGGCACTCGATTGCGCGAGAGCGCATGCCGTTTGCCGACGCGGTGATTTATTTTCCTTTGGATTGGGCGTTCTGTGTGAAACGGGCGCTCGTGGCAGTTAAACCCGCGATTGTGATTGTTTTGGAGACGGAAATTTGGCCGAATTTTTTGCGAGAAGCGGGGCGAAGCGGAGTGCCGGTGGTTTTTGTAAGCGGACGGATTTCGGATCGGAGTTTCGTGCGATATCAGAAATGGTTGGGGCGAGCCGGATTTTACCTGCGGCCATTTTTGCAGAGCGCGCTGAGAAATGCTTCTGTTTTCCTGATGCAAAGCGAGCGGGACTCGCAGCGAGTGCGGGAGTTGGGAGCGCCTACAGATCGCGTGAAAGTAAACGGCAATTTGAAATATGACCAGGAAGTGCCGGAGGCGACACCGCTGGCAGAATGGTTTGAAAGGGAAGTCAGTGAAAAAAAGCGGCGGCCGTTGATCGTTGCGGGGAGCGTAGTAGCCAATGAGGAGCCGCTGGCGCTGATCGCGTTTGGAGTTTTACAAGGTGAGTACCGAGATGCGTTGCTGGTGATGGCGCCGCGCAAGCCGGAACGGTTTGATGCCGCGGAGCAGTACATCGAGGATTCGCACCAGAAGTTTATCAGGCGATCGCAGTTGAGCGTGGCGCTGCCTTCCGGCGCACAAGCGAAGAACCAATTCTCGGAACTGTCGCCGGGCGTTGCGGTTGTGCTGCTCGACACCATTGGGGAACTGGCTTCACTTTATCGAATTGCCGATGGTGTATTTGTGGGCGGATCGCTGGTGGAGTCGGGAGGACACAATATTCTGGAGCCAGCGGCATTTGGAAAGGTTCCTGTGTTTGGGCCCTCGATGGAAAATTTCGCGGAAATGTCGCAGCGATTTCTGGGAGCCGAGGCGGCTGTACAAGTCGAAAGTCCGGAAGATGCCGGAGTGACGTGGATTGAATTGCTGCGGTCGCCCGAACGGATGACTCGAATGGGAGCGACCGCGAAGCGTCTAGTGGAAGAGAGCCGCGGAGCGACAGACCGGGCGCTGGCCGAGATTGAAGCGCAGCTGGCAGCGCAGACGCGCAATTAAATGAGTGTGCCGCTGCCAATTCGAATCCTGCTGTGGCCATTGTCGTATGTTCACGGAATTGCGGCGCGTTGGCGAGTGGCGCTGTACGCGAAAGGGATATTCAAAACCCAGCGACTGAAAACGCCGGTAATCAGCGTTGGAAACTTGACGATGGGGGGAACGGGGAAGACACCGATGGTGCTGTACCTGGCGGAGAGATTTCTGGCCGAAGGTAAGCGGGTTGGAGTTTTGACGCGAGGATACCGCGGCTCGAGCGGGAACAGCGACGAGGTGGAAATGTTGAGGCAGCGGCTTGGCGACCGGATTGTATTTGGAGTGGGGGCCGATCGATACGTCGAAGGCAGTCGCATCGAGAAGGAAGCCGGCGTCGACGTATTTTTGCTCGACGACGGATTCCAACATTTGAAGCTCGCGCGAGACGTGGACATTGTCCTGTGGGACGGGACAAAGAAATTTCAGCGACAGTGGATGTTGCCTGCGGGAAGTTTGCGAGAACCGATTTCGGCGATAGGCAGAGCGGACATGCTGGTCATTACGCGGAAGACCGCGGAGCCCGGTCCCGAGTATGCCGCGACGGGTGCGGCCGGAGATGGACTTGTCTTCACGGCACAGACAAGGTTGCTTGGTTTTCGCAAAGTCGGCACGGCAGAAACGCCGAGGCCCGTGGAGCAGATGGCCGACGGACCCTTTTTCGCGTTTTGTGGCGTGGGCAATCCAACCGCGTTTTTTGCGGATTTGAGGCGCTGGAACGTAAATGTCGAAGGCAAAATGAGCTTTATCGATCACCACCGATATACCGCTGATGATTGGGCTCGGCTCACGCACGCTGCGCACACCGCTGGAGCAACTGCGTTTGTCACGACGGAAAAGGACGAACAGAATTTGCGGGGCCGCGATTTCGGCGAATGGTCCGTCTATATTGCGATAATTAGTCTTGCGGTTTCGCCGCAGCCAGCGTTTGACGACGAAGTGCGGAAGCTTTTGAACGAACGCAGGAAGACAGACTCGTGAAAATTCTGATTCGCGCGACGAACTGGGTGGGCGACGCGATCATGGCGCTGCCGGCGGTGCGCGCGGTACGAGAGAAATTCAGCGATTCGGAGATTGGAATCTTGGGGCGCTCGTATGTCCTGGATATTTACAGAGAACAGGAAATTGCGGACGAGTTGATTGCGTACGATAGCGCAGGCGAACACAAGGGGATTAGTGGGAGAGAAAGACTGGCTGGGGAATTGCGGGGGCGGAGTTTCGATGTGGCGCTATTGCTGCAAAATGCGTTTGACGCGGCTTGGCTTGCGTGGCGAGCGAAGATTCCCACGCGGATCGGCTATGGGAGAGATGGACGGAACTTGCTGCTGACCAATTCGATTGCAGTACCTAAGGTTGGAGAGATCCCGGCTCATGAGAAGTTTTATTATTTGGAATTGATTCGCCGCGCGGGTTGGATCGAAGAGTTGCCTGACATTCCCTGGATTGGGCTGAAAGTTTCGGCGAAGAATCGGCAACACGCGGAAGAATTGCTCTTAAACGCAGGTGCTCTGACTGAGCGCATGAGAATCGCGGTGGGGGCGGGTGCGTCCTATGGCTCCGCCAAGTGCTGGCCGCCTGACAGATTTGCGACGACGTTGAACGCACTGGCGAAAAAGATGGATGCAGATGTGATTCTGTTTGGTACGCAGGGGGAAGCGGCAGTCTCGGCAGCGATCAGAGCGGGGTTGAAACGCGCGCCCGTGGACCTGACTGGAAGAACCGCGATCGCGGATCTGCCGGCATTGCTCTCGCGATGCAATCTGTTTATCGGAAACGATTCGGGCGCGATGCATGTCGCCGCGGCGGTGGGATTGCCGATTGTGGCGGTGTTTGGGCCGACCGACCCGTATGGGACAGTGCCTGTGACGCCGAATTGTTCTGTGGTGCAGGACAAGCCATACTGCAGTCCGTGCTTTTTGCGGCGCTGCCCCACCGATCATCGTTGCATGAAGGCGATAACTCCGGGGATGGTGGAAAATGCGGCTCTCGCTCGAATTGCGGCGGTGACTTCTGTCTAGCGGCAAGGTGTTGCGTCCAGCCGTATTTTTGGATCGCGATGGGACAATTCTTGATGAAGTCGGTTACTTGAATCATGCGGGCCGGTTTCGCATGTTGCCCGGTGCCGCGGCTGCGATCGCGAAGTTGAACGACGCGGACTATCCGGTGATTGTCGTGAGTAATCAGTCTGGCGTGGCGCGCGGCTATTTCCCGGAAAGCGTTGTCACGGAAGTGAATCAATTGATGCAACGCGAGCTGGAAAAGAGAGGCGCCAGACTGGCCGGGATCTATTATTGTCCCCACGGTTCGTCGGACGGGTGCGAGTGCCGGAAGCCGAAACTGGGGATGGTACAGCGCGCAGCGGCCGAGCATTCGATCGATACAGAAGCATCGTTCTTTGTGGGCGACCGCCACTCGGATATTGAACTTGGCCATGCTGCGGGCGGAAAAAGCATTTTGGTTCGCACAGGATACGGGGAAGGCGAGTTTGCCTGGCAAATGGGAAAATGGCCCAAGCCGCCGGACTTCGTCGCCATTGATTTGGCGGAGGCGGTGGAGTGGATTTTAGGGAAAACGCGATGAAGAGCAGACAGGGCAAGACGAGCGTCGAACGAACTGTCGACCTTATGCGGCTGGCGGAGATTGTGGAACAGTTCCGAGGCAAGAAGGTCGTGCTGTATGGTGACTTTGTCGCAGATGAATTTCAGTATGGAGATATTTCAAGAGTCTCGCGTGAAGCTCCTGTGCTGATACTCAGGCATCGCGAGACGAAACTTGTGCCGGGGGGTGGCGCGAACGCGACGAACAATCTGGCGGCGCTGGGCGCAAAGGTATCACCGGTGACAGCGGTCGGAAACGATGCGGCGGGTGAAGCGCTGACGGAATATTTTCGTGGACTGGGGGTTGATACGTCTGGAATCGTGCGCGTACCGAATTGGACGACGCCCACGAAGACGAGATTTCTGGCTGGCTGGGCGCACACGACGGCACAGCAAGTATTGCGGGTCGACCGCGAGCCGAATGTGCTGGTGCCCGACAAAGCAAAGGCTCAGGTTGGCGCGAAGCTCGCCGCGAAAGTGCGTGGTGCGCATGCGGTTGCGGTTTCGGACTATGGGTTTGGAGCCGCATCGCCGCAGGACTTAAAAAAGGCTGTGCGGCGTCTCCGAAGCAAAATTCCAATTACGTTGGACGCGCGACACGGTTTGACGCGATACGCGGGCGCCGGCGTCGGCTTTGCGACGCCGAACGAAGCCGAGCTCGAAGCGATTCACCACGCGACAATCGGAAGAAATGCGGATGAGTTGGAGCGGTGCGGGAACGCGACGCTGGCGTCGATGAAGCTACAGTCGTTGCTCGTGACGCGCGGACGTGATGGCATGGCCCTTTTTGAACGCGGCAGTGCACATTCGACGCAGATTCTTGTTCATGGGAGCGATCAAGCGATTGACGTGACTGGCGCCGGGGACACGGTGCTCGCAGCGTTTACGTTGGCTCTCGCGAGTGGGGCGAGCTCGCTCGAAGCGGGGCACGTCGCGAACATTGCCGGCGGCTTGGTTGTAATGAAGCGCGGAACGGCGACAGTAACGCATGCGGAATTGCTTGAGACCATTCGGCGAGAAAGTTCGGGTTCCTGAAGAATGCTGAATACAGCCGAAAAGATTGTGGGCAGGGAAGCTCTGCGCGATATTTCGGAGGGGCTACGCCGGACGGGCGCCACGGTTGTGTTTGCAAACGGTTGTTTCGACACACTTCATGTAGGGCACGTTCGGTATCTCGAGGCCGCGAAGGCCGAGGGCGATATTCTGGTTGTCGGCCTGAATGCGGACGCGAGCCTCGGCAGCCTGAAGGGGCCGGGCCGGCCCATTCTGGATGAAAATGCACGCGCCCGATTGGTGGCGGCGGTTCGCGTCGTGGACTACGTGGTGCTCTTTTCAGAACCGACGGTGACGGCATTGCTCGCCGAGTTGCGGCCAAACGTTCATGCCAAAGGTACCGACTACACGATAGAAAATGTGCCCGAACGCGCGACGTCCGAAAAGCTGGGAATTCGAATCGCAATTGTCGGAGATCCAAAGGATCATTCCACGCGCAGCTTGATCGATTCTGTGCGTAAGGCGCCGCATGACTGAAGCCGAATTTCTGATTGTGCGCCTGGGATCGTTGGGCGACATCGTTCATACATTTCCCGCTGTCGCCGC
Source organism: Candidatus Dormiibacterota bacterium (assembly GCA_035577625.1). Lineage (GTDB taxonomy): Bacteria > Acidobacteriota > Terriglobia > Acidiferrales > UBA7541 > Acidiferrum. The sequence continues at coordinate 26,396 of DATLVG010000058.1, read as the reverse complement.
GCTTCGTGAATCATTTCCAGCGGCGACGATTGCTTGGATGACACATCCACGGTGGCGCGACCTTGTCGCCGCGGCAGGGATTGCGAACGAAATCTGGGACGTCGAGACGCGATCGTTTGCGTCCGTGCGTGGAGCGCTCGGCAAGATTCGACGAGGACGCTTCTCTACGGCGATTGACTACCAAGGGCTTTGGAAGTCGGCCGCGCTGCCATTTTTGGCACGCGTCCCACGCCGAATTGGATTCTCAGCGAGCGCGGTGAGAGAGGCAGGCGTTCCGCTGCTCTATACGCACCGAGTGGATGTACGGGCCGCGCATGTGGCTGACAAGAACGGCGAATTGTCCGTGGCGGCAGGTGCGGTGAAGCCGGTTGGAAGATTTACACTCGCAATTTCCGACGGGGCGACAGCGAGTGTGGCAAACCTACTGAGGATGGAAGGCATCGAGAAGTATGTCGTGCTGAGTCCTGGTGGCGGATGGGTTTCGAAATGTTGGCCGCCGGAGCGATTCGGCGAGCTCGCGCGGAGGCTTTTTAGCGAAGTGGGAATGCGCTCAGTCATCAACTACGGACCCGGAGAAGAAAGATTGGCAAACAGAATAGCCGATGAAGCCGGACCGGGCGCCGCAGTTTCCTACAGCGGCAGTTTCAGTGAATTGATGGCGATTTTGCGAGGCGCGGATTGTGTCGTCGCGGGCGACACCGGACCATTGCATTTGGCGGACGCTTTGGGCGCGCGGGTTGTCGCGATTTTTGGACCGACCGATCCGCAGCGAAACGGCCCTTATCTCGGCTGGCGTGAAACGCGAAGAGCAATTGTGTTACGAGCGGAGAATGTGGCGTCAACTTACAAGCGCGAAGATGCGCCGCACCCGTCGCTTCTTCAAGTTTCAGCCGATGACGTGTTCCGAGCGATCAGTGTGCTGAAAGCAACTTCATGAATGGCGCGGCAAAATGGATTGCGCGGTGGCGAGTGCGTTTGGGCTATCCGCTGGCGATTGTTGTTTTGTTTTTTGCGCGGCCGAATTGGAAAAGCGTGCTTGGCGGAGCCGCGATTGGAATTGTCGGCCTGTGGTTACGGGCATACGCGGCTGGCTACTTGAAGAAACAGGAAGTATTAACGACGACGGGACCTTACGCTTTCACGCGAAATCCGTTGTACCTTGGCAGCTCGGTTCTTGCGGCTGGAGCGGTGTGGGCAATGCATTCGTGGATTTCGGGATGTATTCTCGGCGGCTACTTCATCGTTGTTTATTACATCGTGATGCGAAGAGAAGAAGGCGAATTGCGTGGGCATTTCGGCGAAGATTTCGAAAGTTATGCGCGAACTGTACCACTGTTCTTCCCGAGGATGACGGCGGCAAAAATCGAGGGCAGCAGCGCCGGCGCGTTTTCGCTTGCTCAATATAAGAAGAACCAAGAATATCAGGCGACGCTGGGATTTTTGTTTTTGCTCGCTGTGTTAATGCTGATTTGGCGTCTGCGCGGCAACTGAGGGCTGCAACGTCCCCAGGTCTGGACACTCCACGAAACAGGAAACGCCCAGTGATTCACCATCGGTGAGGATATGAATCGCCCCGTACTCATCTCGGGCCAACCGGCAGAGATCACCGACAAGACATGATTGGCGGGAGCCGGTTGGGAACCGATCCACGCGCCGAGAAGTCCAAGCATTAACCAAACGCCCAACGAGAAACTGCCGGCGGCGCAAACTAACCCTTTTCGCAAGAAGAGCGACGAAAATGCGAGCAGAGTAATCGCGAACAAAAATCCAGCGCAGGGCGACGAATGAAACATTGAGATGGGTGACCCGTGTAAACATACAGAGTGCCGCGCCGCAGGCAAACGTGGCGGCAAGGCAAGCGGCAGGGAGCTTCACGTACGCAGCCTTAGATGAACAAGGGTTTCAATGTGATGTGTTTGCGGGAAAAGATCAAACAGTTCGACGGAAGCAAGCTCGTAAGACGGCGCGTTCGGTTTGGCTCCGGCGGGCATGCGCTCGGTCTGAAGTAACACGGCAAGATCGCGCGCGAGTGTCGAAGGATCGCAGGACAAGTAAACAATTTCTGGCGAATGCACTTCGGCAAGTTTTGCCGCGGTTGACTGGCCAAGACCGGCGCGTGGCGGGTCGAGCACGACCAGGTCCGGCTTCTCGTCCAATTTCTTTAGAAACTCTTCCGTGTGCAGGTTGTGCGAAGTAACGGCGAGCCCGGCTGCTTCCGCGTTGGACCGCAAATCGCGGATGGCGGCAAGGTTGGCATCCACGCCGATCACGTGTTCGAAAGTTTTAGCCAATGGCAGCGAAAAAAAGCCGACTCCGGCATAGAGGTCAAGCGCGAGCGCACCTTTTTTCCCAGAGACAACGCTTTGCAACAGTTCTTCAATCAGGAAACGATTCACCTGGAAAAACGATAAGTGACTAACGCGAAAATTGAATCCACCGGCTTGGTGCCTCAGAAATCCGGGGCCGGAAAGTTCGAAGCGGTTCTTCTTCTGGTCCAACAGAAGGAGACTCTCGATTTGTGGCAAGGCCTCGCGAAAAAATTTGAAGAGCATGGCAGGCGATTCGGTAAATTCGTGAAAAGCGACGTTCAACGCGAGCTTTTCATCGCCGGAATCGGCGAACGCTTCGATTTCTTCTATTTGCCCCGGCAGGGAATTGGAGCGCGTCAGGTCTTGGAGTTGTTGGAATGATTTGGCAAGCAGCGGGGAAAGAACGGGGCATTCGTCCACTGGCACGATTTGCGAGCTTTCTGGAAGGAAATAGCCCATCGCACGCGGCATTGCGGATCGCACGGCCCATTGGGCGCGATTGCGATATTCAAAGGGCCCGGCGGTGTGAATCCTAATTTCTCCAGGCCAGGAAATTCCACCCAGGCGTGACAATGTTTCGCGCAGAATGTCTTGCTTGAGTTCAGACTGCCGCGACGGCTCGATGTGTTGGTATTGGCATCCGCCGCAAACCTTGAAATGCGAGCACCTGGGAACGATGCGACTTTCCGCCACCTTCACGATTTCGACTGGAGTCGCCCACACAGTCCTCTTTTTTTGCGATTTTAGCGCTACGCGCACTTCCTCGCCCGGCAGTACAAATGGCACGAACACCGTCCGTTCGCCGGCATGTGCGAGGCCATCTCCACCGTACACAAGTTTCTCAATTGATACCATAAACTCTTCCGACATTATGCGGACCCCATTCTGCCCCTATTTGGGAGGAAGTGTAGCGCTCAATTTTCTAAGGCGCGCTAGTGCTGCAGGTAAAACAAACTCAAACGCGGCACGTGAAATTCTTCCAGCAGCCGCTTATGCAAATACTGCCGCTCGACTAGAGCAATCTGCTCCGCCCGCATCTTGCCGCGGTAGGCTGCGAGCTGGCCGTCCATTTCTCGCCGAAGACGCAAGAGCAAGTCATCGCCGGCGTTTTGTAGCAACGCTGACTGAATTTTGTCGTCGAGCACGGTCAGCCGGCGTTCCAGATCTTCCAAATCCAATGCTGCCGGTGAATCCAGTATCGCAGAACACTGCGTCAGAGACCGTGCAGATTCGTTCAGCCGCGCTGCAAGGTCGGGCAGAGGTGCGCCAACACTCGCGGCCGCTTTTTGAACCTGCCGGCAAGTTTTGACAAAGTGTTCTCGCAAGATTTCTCGCGAGAAGGTGTCCGTCTTCTTGGCGGCTTCGCCATCTTCATGACCACCGGCGGCCGCCTCCTTCGCCTCTTCGGCGGCTTCGAGCACTGCGTCCGTACAGTAGGCGAGACTCTTCATCGGCCGGCTACCGCGTCGCGAGCGAGCGTGACTCTCAAAAGCGCGGTCGATCCCTTTGAGCGCCGCTTCGAGCGGCACACCCGCCTGCCGCCATGCTTCCATAATTGCCCAATCGAGCGGCGACACAAGGAGATTCGCTCCGCGTTTCTTCCAGAAATATTCCTCGATTTCCGTGAAGTAATTGAAATAATTCCAGCCGTTCATCAACGAATTTACTGTCCCGCCTTTTTGTCGGACTTTTTCAACGCTTCCTGCGGCTGGTTCTTGTCCCAAATGAGGCGTAAGCCGGTGAGAGTGAGAAAATCGTCCGTCTGTTCGATGTGTTTCGAACCTTTCGCGACGAGATTTGCCTGCCCACCGGTCGCGATAACGCGCGTGCCAGTGCCCAGCTCCGCCTTCATCCGCTGCAGAATTCCGTCGACCATGTCCACTGCACCGTAGTAAAGGCCCGCCTGCATGCTCGCCACGGTGTTGGTTCCAACAAGTCGGCCGGGGTCCCTTATTTCCACACGAGGCAACTTCGCCGCGCGTGCAAAGAGCGCTTCCGAAGAAATGCCAAGGCCCGGAGCGATCACACCGCCAAGATATTCGCCTTTGGCGGAAATGGCATCGAACGTAATCGCCGTTCCAAAGTCGACGACGATGCAAGGCCCGCCATATTGATGAAACGCAGCGACGCCGTTCACGATTCGATCGGCGCCGACTTCCATCGGATTGTCCACGAGCACCGCCATGCCCGTTTTCACACCCGGCTCGACGAAGAGTGCTTTCTGCCCGAAATAGATTCGCGCCATTTCGCCGAGTGTCCAGTTCACCGGCGGCACGACGGAACTTATGACGATGCCGCGAACTGACTTTGGGTCGAGGTCCTTCAACGTGAACAGATTGCGCGTGAGCACGCCGTATTCATCGACTGTCTGCAGCCGCGCCGTCGTCAAACGCCAATGCGCGATTAATTCGTCGCCGCGGAATACTCCCAGCACGCTGTTTGTATTTCCGACGTCGATTGTCAGGAGCATCTAGGATGCCTCTCGTACATCGCCGGCAATCACGGTAACGACATTTCCGTCTTCGCGCTCGACTCGCAGCAGGCCTTCCGGGCTGAGTCCAGCCGTGACACCGTAATAGTTCTCGGAGCCATTGGACACGGTCACACGCTTGCCCCGGGCATAGCTTGAAACCGCTTCGAAGCGCTCCGTTACGCTCGCTGTGCCTTCACGTAGAAAACGATTGTAATCGTTCTCGAATTCACGCAGCAACCGCACCAGCAACTCCATGCGCGACTGCGCGCGGCCCGTTTGCACGCGAAGGGAAGTGCCGATCGCCGACAACTCGGCAGGAAACTTCTCCTGATTGACGTTGAGACCGATGCCGACGATTACAAATCGGACCTGCGACGGCTCGGCGTGCATTTCCGTCAGGATTCCCCCAAGCTTTTTGCCGGCCAGTATCAGGTCATTCGGCCATTTGAGGTCAACGTCAAGGCCAGTCTGTGCCTGAACGGCTGCGCGAGCGGAAAGTCCGGCCATCATCGTCAGCAGAGGCGCCTGCACGGGAGAGATTTTCGGGCGCAGCAGTAAAGTCGCGTAAATCCCCGTGCCTCTCTCGGAATGCCATGCCCGTCCCGCGCGCCCTCGCCCAGCCGTTTGTTCTTCCGCGAGGACAACTGTGCCTTCCGGTTCGTTCGCATATCCGAGTTCCATCGCCATGCGATTCGTGGAATCCATACGCAAGAAATGGTGAATATGCTTTCCGAAGGCGCTGCCTTTCAGGCGGCGCTTAAGCATGTCCGGCGTCAGCAGGTCGGGAACCTTTTCTAGGTAATAGCCTGTTCGCGGATGGCCCTTCGCACGCACGCCAAGTTCACGCAAGCGCTGTACCCAGCGCCATACTGTCGAACGCGATACACCTATCTCGCGAGCAATGCGCGCGCCGCTGATGACGATTGTAGCGTTCTCGGCGAGCAGCGTAACCAGCGCCGTGATGCGCCGGTCCGTTGTTCCCGGAGGTTCTGATTTCGTTTTAGCCATCGGAAATTCGAGTGCGTTTGAGCTTACTTGTCCACGATGCTATCTACAAGCAGGCTCAAGTCGGCTGCGGGCGCAGAGTGGGTCAGCGATCCCGACGAAAGAAAGTCGGCGCCTGTCTCAGCATACGAGCGCGCATTTTCGAGCGTGATGCCTCCGGAGATTTCGACGAGGACGCTCGCGCGCAGTTTTCGTGTGAGAGCGACTGCGTCACGCGCCTCGGCAACGCTCATGTTGTCCAGCAGCACAGAGTCGGCGCCGGCTTCGACCGCTTCGCGCAGTTCGTCTGTATTGCGAACTTCAATTTGTACGGGAAGGGGAGTGCCAGGCGTTCGGGACGGAGGCTCCGTTTCTTCGTATGCGGTCATCGCGGAAGGACGTGCGTGCAATGCCGTGTAAGAGTGCGCCTGGCCGAGCGCCTGTTTGACGCCGCCAGCCAGGGCGATGTGATTTTCTTTTAGCAGCACTGCGTCATATAGACCGATGCGATGGTTTGTCCCGCCACCCATTTTCACCGCGTATTTTTCGAGCAGCCGGAGTCCAGGAGCGGTTTTACGCGTGTCGCGGATGCGCGTGTTCGTTCCCGCCAGTCGTTCGACGAACTTGCACGTCAGCGTCGCTATTCCACTCAAGTGCGCAAGGAAGTTCAGGGCTGTTCGTTCACCGGTCAGGATCGCGCGCGCACTACCGTCCAAATGAAGCAAGTCATGACCTTTGGAAACGCAGTCGGAATCTTGTGAACGAAATTCAATTTGCATCGTTGGGTCAAGCGCCCGGAACACGGCTTTGGCCATCGGCAGGCCCGCGCAGACCAGATCTTGCTTGGCGACGATGTGGCCATGACCGATAGCTGAAGCGGGAATCGTAGCCAGAACAGTGGCGTCGCCGGAGCCGACATCCTCGGCCAGCGCGCGTTGCACCAATTCCGAAACGTATTCGCTGCTCCAATTCATATGAACGTTGCGAACTTAGCCGACGAGTTGTTTCAGCCGGTCGCCCAGTTTTTGTAATTCAACTCTTTGTTCGCCGAGCGTATGTTCCATATCCTTAATCACCTTCTCCGGCGCGCGGCTGCGAAAGACATCATTGGAAAGCTGCTTCTCTTTTGCTTGAATCGCTTTTGCCAGACCTTCGATCTCTTTCTTGATTCTCGCGCTTTCGCCTGCGACATCCACGACATCCGAATAGGGAATCCGCAGGTCAAAGCGAGCCGTCGAGCGAACCGCGCCGCCCGATTGTTCCAGGGGAGCGGAAGTAATATTCAGCTCGGAGAGTATACCCAATCGCAGCACCGCTTCCAGGTTTGCCGTCAAGGAGGCACGCAATCCGGCGTCGGCGCTGGAAAAATCCGCTCTCACTTTCTTTTTCGGGTCCAGCTTCATTTGCGAACGAACTTCGCGCAACGATTTGATCACATCCTGCAGGAAAGCGAACTCTTCCAGGGCTGCGGGATTTTTCCAGCGGTCTGCCGCTACGGGGTACGCATCCAGTGCGATGCTCTTCGCTCCGGCTTTCTGCGGAAGCTGATGCCACAGCTCTTCCGTAAGGAAGGGCATTACCGGGTGCAGCAGCCGCAACGCGGCATCAAACGCAGCAAACAAATTCCTCCACGCCACTTCTGCACGTTCTGCGTTTGTGCTCTGCAACTCCGGCTTCACCCATTCGATGTACCAATCGCAGAAGTCGCCCCAGAAAAACTGGTAAATCTGCTGGGCGGCTTCGTGGAAGTAATAGGTATCAAACGCCTGATTCGCCGCGTCAATCGTTTCCGCCAGCCGAGCGAACAACCACTTGTCTGCCAGGGGGATCGCGCTGTCGACTTTGTATGGTGCCGCTGCGCGCACTTCCGGCGACGCTAGTTGTTCCAGTTTCGCGCCGGTTTGTTCGTATTTTTCGAGGTTCACAAACAAGAACCGCGCCGCATTCCAAATCTTATTCGCAAACGCACGCGCTCCAAGCAACCGGTCTTCGGAAAGAACGATGTCCGTTCCGGGCGCTGCCATGGATGCCAGGCAGAACCGCATCGCGTCGGTTCCGTATTGTTCGTTCAAGGCGACCGGATCGAGCCCGGTCCCTTTCGACTTCGACATCTTTTCGCCCGATCCCGTGCGAACCAGCGAATGGAGATAGACCGCTCGAAACGGAACCTGTCCCGTGAAGTGGATGCCGAGCATAACCATGCGCGCCACCCAAAAAAACAGAATGTCGTAGCCCGTAATTAGCACGCTGGTTGGATAGTACCGCGCGAAGTCCGGGGTCTTCTCAGGCCAGCCCAACGTCGAAAACGGCCACAATCCCGAACTGAACCACGTATCGAGCACATCCGGGTCTTGCTTCAGATTTTTCGATGCGCAGGTCGCGCAGGTCGTCGGTGTTTCGCGTGCCACTGTGAGGTGCCCGTTCTCCGTGCAGTACCAAGCGGGAATTCTGTGGCCCCACCACAACTGCCGTGAAAGCGTCCAGTCGCGAATATTCCGCATCCAGAAGAGGTATTCCTGGCGTCGATTCTCAGGAACCATCTGAATTTCGCCGCGTTCGACTGCGGTCAGAGCTGGCTCAGCGAGAGTTTTCATCGCGCAGAACCACTGCGTGGAGATTCGTGGCTCCACGACGGTCTTCGAACGTTCACACAGTCCAACGGCGTGTGTGTGGTCAACGATTTTCTCAAGCAGTCCCTGCGTCTTCAGGTCTTCGACGATCTTCTTTCTCGCCGCGAAGCGCTCCGTGCCCGCATACACGCCGGCATTGGCGTTCATGTGGCCGTCGTCGGTCATCACATCGATTTCGGGCAGTTTGTGGCGCTTACCCACTTCGAAGTCGTTTGGATCGTGCGCGGGAGTGATTTTCACCGCACCGGTTCCGAATTCGCGGTCCACCATCTCGTCTGCGAGAATCGGAATCTCGCGGTCGGTTAAAGGCAGCTTCACCTTATGGCCGATCAGATGACGGTAGCGCTCGTCCTCTGGGTTCACCGCGACCGCCGTATCACCGAGCATCGTTTCAGGCCGCGTCGTAGCCACGGTAATCGACTCGTTCGTCCCCGAAACCGGATACCGGATGTACCACAGGTGGCCGAGACGCTCTTCGTGCAACACTTCCAGGTCGCTCAGCACCGTGAGACATACGGGGCACCAGTTCATCATCCGGTTTGCACGGTAGATCAATTTTTCTTCATACAGCCGCACGAAAACTTCACGCACGACGCGCGAAAGTTCTGGCGACAACGTAAACTTCTCCCGCGACCAATCGCAGCTCTCGCCAATGTGCCGCATCTGCCGTTGAATCGTTCCACCACTCTCTTCTTTCCACTTCCAGACGCGTTTTTCAAATTCTTCACGGCCCAGATCGCGGTAATTGATGCCCTGATCGGCCAATTGCTTCACCACTACGCGCTGCGTGGAGATTCCGGCGTGGTCCGTGCCCGGGAGGTACAGCGTGTTGTAGCCATGCATGCGATGCCAGCGTGTCAGAATGTCGATTTCTGTATGGTCTAGCATGTGGCCGATATGCAGCGAACCGGTCACGTTCGGCGGCGGAATGACGATGCAGAAGGCTTCGCCCGGTGCGGTGGGGTCGGCGCGGAAAAGGCCTCCCTTCGACCAAAAGTCCGCCCACTTGCCTTCAATCAACTGCGGGTCGTACGCCTTGGCAATCTCTCGCGCCATTCCTGGAAAAGCTCCTCGTCCCATCGGGGCCAAACAGCCGATGCAAACTCGCAAAAGGTAATCTTTGACTATACGGGGAGAAAAGAGAACACGTCAACGCGACGCGCCGACCGGAACAAAAATTGAATGACCGTGGTGGCTTACTTCTTGTTGAGTTCTTCGCGAACGATGGTCTCGATGACCGGCTTCAGCAATTCCCGTGTCATCGCCTGCAAAACCGACGGGTCCATCTTGGCGAGAACTTTCGCGACCATCTCGTCAACACTTGGCGCCGCTTCGACTGCCGCCTCTATGACTGACGGCGAATGAGACACTTCTGGTGCCGACTCTTCTACGACGTGCGCCGCTTCCTCGCGAATGACTTCTTCGGTCGCTACGGGCAAGTAAGTCGGAATCTCGTGGTTCTCGATCTCGGTAACCGGCTCAGGCGCGGCGGATGGCGCAGGTTGATGAATCAGAGGAACCGCGGCTGGCGGGACAGTTGCGACGGCAGCGGACGTATCCCAAGTCGCGGCCAGCTTGCTGGCTTTTGCCACTTCCGCGTCCCACGGGCTCGGCGGCACACTCATCCAGGAGTTATTGGCAGCAGCAACTGGCACAGGTGCTGGCTCTGGAACTGGCTCGGGCTCCGGCGCGGCTTCCTGCACAGAAATGAGATCGGGCATTGCGATTGCTGCTGGCGAGGGAACTGGCGCCTCAATCTGTGGCTCGGGCGCGCGCTGAACTTCTGGTTCGTCAGGTTTCCCGACCGCAACCGACCACGTTGCTTCCGCGGCGTAAGCACTTGGCAAATCCTCGGTCGCCGCCTCGGTCGTTACCAGCTCCGCAGGAACTTCCTCCGCAACGCTGTACGCGTTGCGGGCCGGCGCGTCCGTAATGTTTGCAAACGCCACTTCCCGCCAATCTTTCTTGCCGGCGGGCACGTCATCTACGTCCATGTCCGTTGCGCCTGGTCGCCAACCGTGTTCGCTTTCCTCTTCCTCTTCGGCGATGTCTTTGTCTTCTTCCGCGTCAGCCGACTTCCAATCGCGTTCCATCCGGACCGGCGCCACCAATTGCGACGTATCGTCTTCCTGCGTCTCCAGCAGACTGCCGAAGGCAACCGGCTGCGCGCCGCGATCAATATTAATCGGAGCAGGACGCGCGGGAATGTCGTCAATAGTGGGTTCTTCAAACGCGGGCACGGGTAGTGCAGGCGCCATCTGGAAGGCCAGTGGCTTGAACGCCGGGATTTCTTCTTTCACTACTGGCGCGACTTCTTCCGGTTCGTTGCCCAAAGACACGCCAGCCCTCGCGAGCGCGGATTTCACCATCGAAATCAGCGGGTCGGGCGGAACGAATGGCTTTTTCAAAACGCCGTCGGCGCCAACGCGTTGCGCTTCTTGTTCATCCAAAGGATCAAACGCGCCTACGAGCAAAATCACTGGGATATGTGCGAGAGCCGCATCGCCCTTCACATACTGGCAAACTTCGTAGCCATTCCGTACCGGCATGAACACGTCGGCCAGAACCAAATCCGGTTTGATGTCGGAAATCTTGCGAACCGCAGCTTCGCCATTGCCCACCGCAACGACGTCAATACCCTGATCTTTCAGAGCAAGCCCGACCATCTTCTGAATGTTGCTGTTGTCGTCCGCAACAAGAATCTTCGCCACCGACGGTCCTCCGGGAACTGGGAACCCGCGCCACGCGCCGGTCAGCCCACACACAGTCCCACTATCGTATTGGAGCACCGTGATTAGGGTGCGTCAACGGCGACAACTATCCTGTGTGTCGGAAGTAGACACGGCCAAACGACCAGTCCGTAACTGCTTGTCAGCTTGTGATTTACCGGCGGCTGCTTGCTATTACCAGGGAATGATTTTCTTAATCCCTTTTTTCTTTTTGCTTGTCGATTCCTTGCCTTTGTCGCTAGTGGCAGGTTGCGCGGCGTCCGTTTTTGCGGCATCGGCGGTCTGGCCGTTCGCCGTTTGTGTCGCGTCAGCGGCAGGCGTGGTTGTTGCCGCGGGTGCGTTTGGATCGGCAGTCGCCGCTGCTGGCGGTGTCGCGGCGTTAGGATCTGAATCAGTTGTCGCGGGCGCGTCCGTCGCTGGCGCTTCCACGGTCGATCCTCCTGCTGCACCGCTGCCGGGGGTCGCCACTTCAATGACCGCTGTATTACCGGCGGGACTGGAACCGCCGGGTGCAATTCGCGTCTGGCCTCCGCCCGTCAGGACTTCACCCAACGAAACCGACTCCGTATCCGGTTGCATCTGCGGCGCCCCATTTCGCGCCGCGACAACCATCTCTTTTCCGGGGCCGGTCTTCACGAGCGAGAGCGGTTTGCTCATCACTCCAGGCTTTGGCCGCACTGCATTTTGCTCGGCCTGCATCCATTGCAACGCTTTTGGGTCCGGCTGGGGCACGGGCACACCGAAGGCCACTAGTTTGTTCTTCGCGTCTCCGGCCAGAGGCGACAGCGGATAGTCGCGCACAATCCGGCCCAGGTAAATCGCGGCAATCTCTTTCTTTTCGCTCTTCTCAAAAATGTCGCCAAGCATCCACAGCGCACGGTCAGACTTGCTGTACAGCGGATATCGCTTCGTCACCGCCAGCAAACGTCCCGCGGAGGCGCGACGGTCGCCCTTGACGTAGTAGTAGTAGCCGATGCGAAATTCGCCTTCCGCCAAAAGTTCCTGCACTTCGCGCAGGTGTTGCGTCGTTTGCGGCACGAGCGGGTCGTTGGGATATTTCTGAAGGAACGTCTGAAATTCGTCTTCCGCCGCGCGTGCTTCGGTGCGATCACGGTCGGGCTTCTCCATCTGCTTGTAATGCGTCATCGCCACTTGCATCTGCGCGTACGGCGCTTCCGGCAAGAAAGGGAAGAACACGATGAAGTCTTTGTATGAAGCGATCGCTTGAGTCAGATTTGCCGAACCGCCTTCTTTGTAATACGAATCCGCAATGGCCAGCTTCGCCTTGGCCAGGAATTCGCTGTCCGGATAAGTGTTGATGAGCGTCTGCAGCGTCAGCCGTCCGATTTCCTGCCGGCCCTTCTTGATGTCCTTCATCGCCCGGTCGTACAAAACTTTGTCCGGCGCAACGGAACTATCCGCGTCCGTGGAGGCCAGCTTCTTCGACTGCTTCGTCCGTTTCTTCGATTTGGAATCTTGTCCGGCTGCGGGAAAGGCCAGCAGAAGTGCTACGGCGGTCGTGCATGCAAGCAGAGTGCGGCGCAAACTTCACCTCGCCATGTAAAATTAGGGTCGTCGCGGGCAACTGAACTCGGAGTCCCCCAAAGCCCCCACGGACTCGTGGCCCAACCGACATCCCAGTATAGCCTGAACCTTCCGTCGCTCGCCGGGTTAAAGTTGCTCCGCTTGGGCAGGGCAGGCCACACAACCCCCCTCGCTGGGATGCGGCTAGTCCGTGCCGCGGGTTGCCTGAGCTTCGTTCAGATTACTTCGGGTCGTCAGCCGTTCGAGCAAAATAACCGCTCTTCGTACGAATCTTTATCCCGCCTTGCGTTGGCCTGACGATGATCCTGCGAAAGATGTCGTCTTTCATCGGGTTGGTCGGATAATAGGCAAGCGTGTAAGAAGTTCGTAGTTCGTCTGCAATCTGCTGAAAATATTCCTTCGGGTCCATTGCCTTCGCGTCAATATGTGCCCCGCCCGTATCTTTCGCAATCCGATCCATCACCTTGATTCCGTACTTGTTTCTCGCCGTCAGTTCGCCGTGCTTCCCGGGATCCGTGTAACGAATCGTATAGACCAGCACATTTTCCGCCTGCGCTGCTTCAATCGTTGTCATCATGTCATTCGAGCTGGAATTGTCTTCGCCGTCGCTGAAGATAAGCAGCGCTCGTCGCCCCGCTTCGTTGCGCAGTTTTTCCTGCACTGAGTAATAAATCGAATCGTAGAATGCCGTCCCCAGGTCGCGGTCTTCTTTTGGACCAATCTCCGGGAAGCGCTCCGTGCGCTTCTCGTATTCCTTGAGCCGCTCGATGACCTCGCTACCCGATTGCGTGAAGTCGCTCACAAGCCGCAGGTGATTCCCAAAACACAGAAGAAACACACGATCTTTAGGCCCGAGCACCCGCTTCAAAAAAACTTCCAGATCCTTCTCGTGCTTTTTCGAAAAGTGCTCCTGGCTCCCGCTCACATCCACGATCAACCCAAGCGTTAGCGGCACATCCATACTTTTTGCGAATACAGAAATTTTCTGTGGGACCGAATCCTCCAGCACTTCTACGTCTTCCTGCTTGAGCATGTCGATCAATGCGCCCCGGGCATCGCGAGCCACAAAACTGATGTTCACCAGATTGACGTGTGCGCGTATCGGCGTTGCTTCTTGTGCTGCAGCGATGGTTGGCAGTAAGGCGCAGAAGGGAATCGCGGCTAGCAGAAGTTTGACCCGCCTATTCACAACGGCTGTTCGTCCGTGTCGATTCAGCGCGTATCGAGCAGCACCATTTGAAAAACGCTGCCTTGGCCGTCCGGCTGGATCCCCACAATGTGCTGTTTGCCCTTGGTACCCGATTTGAAGAGCATCGCTCCGGTTTCTGGTGTATCGTCGCAGGTGATTGCGCTCGATGTCTTCTTCGTCCCTTGCGTGTCCGGCTTCGCCGGCTGGTTTGTGCAGTCGAGCACCTTCCCGTACTTCGCGAGGGCCTTCTGATAGAACGCGGCGACTTTCGCCGGCGCATCAGGAGTCTCCATCTTCAAAACAACCAGCTTGAAGCCAAAGCCGTTGCCCCACAATCCGATATTGGCCGCGGGCGAGTCGCCCTTACTGTCTTTATGCGGTTTCGCGCCGGGATATACGGGCAGCCCGATCTCTTTCTCGGAAGCCTGTAAACGAAACCGGATACCGGCATCCGTATCCTTCTGTGAGTGGGGTTTGTCTGTTTTCGTTTGTGCGCCTGCGAGGCCCGATGCCCCGAGAATCGTTCCCACGACTAGCGCACCCAGTTTGATGCGGCGTTTTTCGATTCGAGTCATGGCATACGCCCACCTGTCCCTCAATACGCAACCGTCCATGAAATGTTCCATTTGGATGGTCGTTTCATCCCTCTCATTTGGCTTTCCCTTGCCACGACGATACGCTAAAGTTCTTACGCTATCCAAGGAGGCTCCTTGCAAACCAGACGCACAATTGCATCGTTTTTGCTTCTAGCCGCGCTGCCGGTCTCGCTCGTCATTCCGGCGCGTTCGCAGAATGCGGAACAGGTCGCCAAGACAACGCTGAAAGTCGGCGATCATGCTCCGGACTTTACCCTTCTCAGTGACCAATGGAAGACCGTGAAGCTTTCGGACTTCCGCGGCAAGAAAAATGTCTTCCTCGCCGTTTACGTCCTCGCCTTCACCGGTGGTTGAACGAAGCAACTTCAAGCGGTCCAGGCTGGACTCGCTTCAGGTAAGATCGATGAAAACGATACGGCAGTCTTCGGTGTGAGTATGGATTCCCCCGCGGCCAACGCGGCATTCGCCAAGCAGATCGACGTCAAATTCCCGCTTCTCAGCGACATGAACAAGAAAATGCTCAAGGACTACGGAATCCTCAAGGGATACGACGTCCAGAGCGAGAGCTATCAGTGGGCGCGACGCGCGAACATCGTCATCGATAAAGAAGGCATCATTCAGCACATCGAGGAAGACGAAAGCGCCGTCAATCCAAACAACGCGTTGTCAGTCTGCGTGGATCTCCACAAAAAACAGACTGCCAAGTGACGTTGTTCTTGCAGCGCCGCATTACAACATCGTGAACGATTTGTAACCCTGCCCGGCGCGGTTTTGTTTACACTGACAATGCCGCGCCGCTCGGAGGGTGCGCCTCGTTCATGGACAAAAAGAAATTTCTTTTCGCATCGCTGAGTGGTCTCATCGGCGACATCGCCTGGCAAGTCCTCAAAGAAGGCCACGACGTCCGGTATTACATCGACAACGAAAAAGAACGCGACATTGCGGACGGCTTCGTTCCTAAATCGAAGGACTGGGAAAAAGACGCGAAGTGGGCGGACATCGTCGTGTTCGACGACACGCTCGGCCAGGGCGCGAAGGCGCAGGCGTTGCGCGCGACCGGCAAGGCCGTGATAGGCGGCACACCGTATACGGACAATCTCGAAGATGATCGTTCCTTCGGTCAGGAAGAACTCAAAAAGGCTGGCGTCAACATCATCCCGTACGAGGATTTTGATTCGTTCGATCCCGCCATCGAATTCGTCAAGAAAAATCCCGACCGCTACGTCATTAAACCCAGCGGCGAAGCGCAGAACGTCAAGCGCCGCCTCTTCGTCGGAGAAGAAGAAGACGGCGAAGACGTCATTCGCATGCTGGAAGCGTACAAGAAAGCGTTTTCTGATGAAATTAAAGTCTTCCAGTTGCAACGTCGCATCAACGGCGTCGAAGTCGCCGTCGGCGCTTTTTTTAATGGCAAGAAATTTGTCACGCCGATCAACATCAACTTCGAGCACAAGAAACTTTTTCCCGGCGAAGTCGGCCCTCCCACCGGCGAAATGGGTACTGCGATGTTCTGGAGCGAGCCAAATCTTCTCTTCAATCGTACGCTCCTGAAAATGGAGTCGAAGCTAGCGGAAGAAGGCTACGTCGGCTATATCGACCTGAATTGCATCGTCAACAGCAACGGCATCTACCCGCTCGAATTTACATCGCGCTTTGGCTATCCGACGATCAGCATCCAGCAGGAAGGCATGCTAACGCCGATCAGCGATTTTTTCTGGGAACTTGCCACCGGCATGGAACCGAAGTGGCGCACACGCAGCGGCTTTCAAATCGGTATCCGCATCGTCGTTCCGCCGTTTCCGTTCGACGACGAAGCTACATTCGAATCATTTTCCAAAAACAACGCTATCGTCTTCAAGCGCGAAATTCCAGAACAGGTTCACATCGAAGACGTCAAGAACGTGAACGGCCAGTGGCTCATCGCGGGAACCTCCGGCGTGGTTCTTGTAGTTGTCGGCATCGGTCAAACCATGAAACAGGCACAGGCCCAGGTCTATTCCCGCATCAAAAACATTCTCATCCCCAACATGTACTACCGCACCGACATCGGCGACCGGTGGGCCGAAGACTCCGACAAACTCCACAACTGGGGCTACCTGCGTTGATTCTCGCGTCCGCCAGATGAATCGTATATTCTTCTTGCGACAATTCGGAGGATTTGCTTGTCCATCAACCGTCGAACGTTCATTAGCGTTTTGTCCGCGGCGTGTGCGGCAGAAACATTGTGCGGACGTTTTTCCGATGCCTTCAATCCGTCACAATCGCCTCACATCAACTTTCCAACCGAACCCCGCGCGCGCGTCGCTATTTCCGTGTGGGCTTTTCGCTCCATCATCGACGCTCCATTGAACGACGAGCGCGGTCCCAAGCTTTCCGCCATGGACATGAAAGATTTCGCTGCTCACGTCCGCGAAAAATTCAACGTCGTCAACATAGAACCCTACAATCGCTACTTCAAATCGCTCGAACCCGCCTACCTCGACCAATTTCGCAACGCTCTCACGAAAAGCGGCACCCACGCCGTCAACCTAGCCGCTGACATGGATACCAGTTATTTCGACGCGGACGCAAACACTCGTGCCAAGTCTGTCTCCGAAGCCAAAACGTGGATCGATGTCGCCGTTGCCATCGGCTCATCCAGCTTACGCACCTCCATGTCCTCAGTAAAAAACCCGCCTAATCTCGACCTTGCCGCCGAGAGCCTCAAGCTGGTCGCCGACTACGCCGCCTCGAAAAATGTCGTCGTACATCTTGAAAACGACAATCTTGTCTACGAAGACGCTTTCTTCATCGAAAAGCTTGTCCGCAAAGTGAATCATCCGTACGTCCACGCGCTACCCGACTTCGGCAATTCCTATGGTTCTGGCGATCCCGCCTTCGCCGCACGCGCCGTCAAAGCCCTCCTTCCGCTGGCCTACGCCATATCCCACGTCAAACCAACGTCAACAACCGCACAAGGAAAAGAAATGCAAGTAGATCTTGCTGCCAACTTCGCGGCAGCCAGAGCCGCCAATTACAAAGGTTATTTCTCGATGGAATACGAGGGCAAGGAAGAAATCCACGCCGCCACAGCAAAGCTAATCGAGCAGTCGCTCAAACTAATCTAGTCGCGCCGCAAGCTCTTTGAGTGGAAACTCCACATCGCGATGAGCAGCAACACCAGCGCGTAGTCCAATCCGTAGGACAACGTCGTCACATGGTCGAGCCAGCCCGTCCTCTTTATCGTCGCGTCTTTGATCGTCAGGAACCGGTCTTCGGACAGTAGCCCGCTCGATGGCAGCACGATATAAAGGACGTTCTTGATCCACCGCCACGCCACGTTCTTCACCGGCTGGCCCGTCGGCTCCACGATCATCACGACCACCGCAACCGCCGCCGTAATCCCCCAGGCAACCATGGGATGCATCAGGGTCACGAGCGCCATCGCCAGTGCCGCGTAAATCGAATACCGCACCAACGGATACAAAACCATTGCCCACGGCGCCGAATGAATCTTCTGCCCGCCGATCAGCGCCAGCAGGTAGCTCAACACCAGCATCATCGCCACGTAGGTGCACATCAACAACATCACGCCGAGAAATTTCCCCAGTAAAAACTGCCATCTCTTCACCGGCCGCGCCATCACCGCCAGAATCGTTCCACTCTTCATTTCCGTGGCGACCGAATCCGCCGCGGTCCACGCCGCCAACAGGCTTCCGAACCCGCTGGTAAAAAACACGATCACCGATACGACTTCGAGCACCATCGATTGCGCTTGGGCAATGTTTCCGCGCGTCTCCATCATCCTTGCGCCGAGTAGCGGCGTCAGCATCAGCAGCAATCCGCACGTGAACAAAATCGCCACGACAATCAGCACCTTGTCGCGTAAAAACGTCCCAAACGTATTGAACGCGATCGTCCGCAAAATCATGACGGGTTTTCGCTCCCCACCACTTGCATGTACAGCTCTTCCAACGAACTCTTCAGCGGTTGCATGCTGATTACATCCGCGCCGGCCGTCCACAGCGTTTCCACCGCTTCGCGCTTACGTTCGAGTGGCAACAATACCTTTACGCCGGTCGGCAATTGCTCCCGCGTCGCGCCCCATTCCTGCAGCTTCGCTTCAAGTTCCGCCGGCACGCGGTCCACAACCACTTCCACTTTGTCGCCCGACGTCAGCAAATTCTGCATCGTTCCTTCACGCACCAACCGTCCGCGGTTGATGATGATCGCCTTGTCGCAAATCTGCTCCACTTCGGAAAGAATGTGCGAACTAAGAAAAATCGTTTTTCCCGCCGCCTTGAGCGAAAAAATCAGATCGCGCACTTCTTTGCGTCCGGCTGGATCCAATCCCGAAGTGGGTTCATCCATGATCAGCAACTGCGGATCGCCCAGCATCGCCTGCGCAATGCCTAATCGCTGCACCATGCCACGCGAATATTTTCCGATCTTCAGTTTCTCGTATCCGGTCAGCTTCACCTTGCTCAGCAAATCCGCAATCCGTGCGTCTGTCTCGCCCAGTGGCACTCCGGCCAGCGCTGCATGAAAACGCAATAATTTCACCGCGTTCAAATGCTTATAAAACGCAAAATTCTCCGGCACAAATCCAATCTGCTTTTTCGCGCGCACATCTCCCGGTTCAAACCCCAGCACCTGCGCCCGCCCCCAATCCGCTGAATGAAATCCCATCAGAATGCTGATGCTCGTCGTCTTTCCCGCTCCATTCGGTCCAAGAAACGCGCAAACTTCCCCGGAATTCACTGCAAACGAAACATGTGTTAGCGCCGGTACTTCCTGGCCGCCCAATCCGCGCCGGTAAACTTTTGTCACCGAATCGAACTCAATTGCCGCCGTCATCGTCCGACTTTCCTCCAACACGTCCAGCTCCGGTATCGAGGTTGATGCCCAACTGAATCGCCAGCTTGATTTCCATTGCTTCGTCCAAGCCTGTCTGCGTCTGTTTTACCTTGCCGTCTTTGTCCACAACGAACGTTGCGGGAATCGCTTCAACCGAATACGCGTCGGCTGCCTCGTGCCCGAGGTCCAGCAGCACGGGGAAGGGAAGCTTCGCTTTTTGCGCGTAGGTTTCCGCCGACTCGCGATCGTCATCGATGCTGATCGCTACAAACTCAAAATCCGAATCATCCTTGTGATACTTCTCGTAGAACCTCTTCATCTCCGGCAGTTCCACACGGCATGGGCCGCACCAGCTTGCCCAATAACTAATCACCACCTTTTTCTTGCCGCGGTAATCCGCGAGGGAGACTTTGTGGCCGTCGAGCGAAGCGAGGGAAAAATCCGGAGCCGGTTTCCCGTTCAACGAAGAAATGGCGTCGTGCGAAGCGAGCGCTTTCTCAATTTTCTTCGCGCGCCACGTAATGAAAATGGTGAAGAGGAGGAGGGCAACGAGTCCCACGATTTGCAAAGGACTGAGTTTCCGCGACATGGAGAGTAAGAGTATACCGGATTACATTTAGTTGGAATATTTCGACTGATGCCGGCCGATAATTCGCAAAGCTCGTCAGTCCGCCGTCGTCAATTCAACCTGTGCCGACGCGCTCAGTCGCGTCCCGGCCAGCGGCGATTGATCTATCACAGTCCCGTGCGGCCACTGCGGCGCCGAAACTCCATTGACTCTTCTTTTGATGCCGGATGCTTCGAGCCGGCGCTGTGCCTCCTCTTCGTTCAGCCCTACTAGGTGCGGCATCACAAACGAATTTTCGTGCGGCCCGGCCGACACTAGCACGTCCACGCGCGGCGTCGCCGCTCCAGCTCCAGGGCGCGGATTTTGCATCACGACTGTGTCCGCCGCTTGATCCGGCATCTCCAGATTCGAAACTTCGCCCACCTGAAGCGATCCGCGCAACAACTCGATTCGCGAGACGCGCAAAGAATTTCCTTCAATCGAAGGAATCTGCAACTGCCGCTGTCCCAAACTAAGCACGACGTGTGCCTGTTGGGAAACTTTCATTTGCATTCCCGGCGGCGGTGTCTGCCGCACCACAACATTAATCGGCAGATCCGAATAAACGTGATCGGCCACGCGCAAACCCAGCCCCCGCGAACTCAGCATCGAACCGGCCTCGCTCACGTTTTTGCCCACCAGATTCGGCATACCCACTTCGCGTCCGTGAATCGCTATACGCATCGCGGTGATCGCGCTCAAGAACGCTGCCGCTGCCAGGATGAACACGAGCACCGAGGCGCGCAGCGCCCATTCCAGCCGTTCTCTCAGGCCGCCGAAGAACGTTTGCCCTTGCGGCTTAGGTTCATCCGGCTGGGCTGCCTCATTGCTTTCCGTGTATTGCGGATCGTTGTTCATCTGCCTTGTTATCTAAGACTTATTTCTTCACCAGCGGTGGCGCCGGATAATCCGGCAGCTTGTCTTTGCTCGTGTCCGCACGTTTCACTTCCAGTTCGTCAAAGAGCAGGGAAGGGCAAATCACGGTCGTGCCCAATCCGCCCAACCGGTTCGTCACGAGCGGGTCGTTTCCCGCCGCGCTCAAATCGCTGCGCAACGCACGCACGTCCAGCTCGCTGAACACCGCTCCGCGAACCAACTCTTCGTGGCCATCCTTCGCAAACACCCGATACAGCAGACGGGGCGCAGTGCCGCCCATCGTCACTACGCGATAACCAAACGGCTGCCCCTGCGCGCTCACCTTTTCCATCATTGCCTTTTTTAATTCGTCCAGCGGCTTCGGTTCCGAACTTTTTATCAACAACACGCCCAGGCTCGGTGCCGGCGGCGTTGCCGGTGCAGCGCGTCCGTGTCCATTCGAAGCAGGGAAGTCCCGAATCGGCTGGCGGCCCAACAAATAATTTGCCATCACGCCTTTGTCGATTACGTTCACCGGTTGCGCCTTCACACCCTCCGAATCCACGTCATAGCTTCCGATCGTGCTCTTTCCTTGAAATTCCTTCATCGTCGGATCGTCGACTGCGTCCATAAACGGCGGTAGCACCCGCGATTTGTAGCTCGTCGCGAAAGCTCCCGTCGTCCGATTCGGCGCGCCGAGTTGTGGTTTCCGCCCCAGCACATTATTTCCGACCAGTCCCGCAATCACGTCGTCTGCGGCATCCGCTTCGAACAGCACCGGCCCGCGATATTCTTCCTCCACGATCGGCGCATTGCGCAGAGCTTTCAACGTCTCGAGCGCCTCGCGCGAATATCCCGCCAGCTTTTCGCTCGTCGGCAACTCTTCATATTTTGCGACTGTCCATGCCGGCGAACGCGCCAGACGCATTCCGTCCGGTGCCTGCGTCGAAGCGGACAATTGCACGCTGTACGCATTCCGCCCCGTGCGCGTCACCGTTCCTTCTGAATTCACGAAGTACTCGTTCATCACCGAAAACCGCGCAAACGCTGACAGCGATTGAATCTCCGGATACGCGCGGTAAATGCCCGTCGCATCTTCCAACGATTTTTTCCAGCCGGCCTCATCCACCTTCAGCGACGCTCGCGTCTGCACCAGCGTAACCGGCGGCGCTTTGGCGAAGTCGTCCACCGGATGGTCGTCTGCCGTAAACTGCTTCAGCGCTGCCTGCTTTTGCGTCAGCGCTTGACCAGCGTCTTTGTACGCTTCGTCCGTGGCCAGCCAAATCTGGTGTCGCAGTGCGATCGGGTCATTGTCGAGCGGCAAAATCGTAGTTTGCCCCATCCCCTCGCCGTAATAGCTATCTTGTTTGTAATCGCCGACACGCACCACCACGCGCATCACGCGCACGTGCACCTTCTGATTTTCTCGCAGTGCGCCAAACGCCGCTTCGGCCAAAAACTCTTCCACATCGCTTACGCGATACTCGATGTAGTAGGGCGCTGCAACCTGATCCATCTTCAATTGCGCTTTCGAACGTTCCAGCTCCGTCAGCAACGCTTCCAGCAGCGGATCGCCATTTGCGGCCGCGTGCGCCGCAGCCAATGACTTCGCTGCATCAGCATCGTCATGTTTCGCCGACACTCGCTGCGCTCCAACCGCAACGAATGTCGCCGCCACCATCCCGCAAATCAGCCGGTGAAGTTTCACGGTTTCACCTCCGGCTTCGAGCTGTCCGCCTTCATCGTCTTGTCTTCAAACCCGGGCGGGGGCAACAGTGGCGGTCGTTCGTGTTCGTGCGCACGCTTCTGCACTTCCATCTCGCTAAACAACATGGCAGGCGCCACTGCGGAAACCGGTACGCTCCCGCTCTCCGCGCCACACACTCCGTTGAAGACGTGCTGCTGGTCGCCCGTCGTCACGATCCTCGTCAATGCAGCCAGCGGCGTTCCCACGATGTCCACTCCTCGCACCAATTCATCTGGCCGCCCATCGGGATAAACCTTGTACACAATCACTGGCAACACTTGAAACGCTTGCGGCAAAGATCGCGTCGTCAGCGTGAATCCGCCTTGAATGTCGTCAAAATAGAGTCCATACGGTTTGTTCTGCTTGTTCACTTCGTCGATCAGCTTTTGCCGCATATCTTTTTCAGGCACGGTCTGCGTCGAACTCACGATCAGATTTCCTTGCCTGCCCGTTGGCATCAAACCGGGCTGATTGCGGCCATGTCCGTTCGATTGTTCGAATCCCTTGATCGGCATCCGCGACGTCAAAAAATTCTTCAGAACACCGTCCTGAATCACTTCCACTCGCCGCGCCGGCACACCCTCGTTGTCGTAGTCGTAGGTTCCGGCAAGTTTCACTCCCGCCAGTTCGCTTTTTGTCGGGTCGTCCGCCACACTCAAGAATTTCGGCAGCACTTCCTGTCCGACTTTCTTCGTAAACGTCTGCCCTTCGTCTTCGTCTTTCTGCCGATGACCCTCCAGCCGGTGCCCAAGTACTTCATGGAAGAAAACCGCCGCCGCGCGGCCGCTCAATAGAGCTGGCCCATCGTAAGGCTCGGCAACCGGCGCTTTTCGCAGCGCGTTCAAATCGCTCGCCATCTTCTCGATCTTGTCCGCCAGTTCCTTTTCGCTTGGCAATCCTGCCGCAGACGGCGCCTGGAACGTTTCCACGCGCAACAAATCCATTCCGTCATCCGCCCGCGTCTGCGCTTCCATCACCAGCCGCGTCGTACTGCTTGGCGACGTAATCGCCGTCCCTTCGCTGTTCACCATCCGCTCGTTCGAACTCTGCACCTGCAGAACGACCGACGCGAAATAAACCTCCGGATACTTCCGGAACCCCGCCGACAATCTCCGAATCTCTCCTTCCCACGCCGGCTTATCGAACGGCGGCACCGTCAACGCGTCGCCCGTGTGTTGCACGGGAGTCTCTTTCGAAAAATCAGGCGACTTGTCCTCTTCTTCCGCTCGCACCGCCGTGTTCGTCTTCACATTCAGAAACGTCGGTCCAGCGCGTTTGTACCCGCGATCCGTCAGCTCCCAAAGAACGCGCGCAATCGCGTCTTGGTCTTCGCCGAAGGGAAGCGTCCCCGAAGTCACGCCGCTCGCTCGTGCCTGCCCGTGCGTATTGTCCAGTGCCGGAGAGCCCACTCGCATCGTCACGTCCGCTTGCCGCCGCTTCACTGCCGTATCCGTCAGCAAACTCCCGTACGCCCCTGCCAAAATCACCACGTTCTGGTCGTACACTGTGTAGCTCAAAAAGTAGGGCGCCGGGTCCGACTTCGCGAGGCCCGCGGTCGCTCGCGATAATTCCGTCTGCATCGTCTTCAGCACCACGTCGCTGGCAGCCGTCGCGGATGCTGCCGCTTCGCCCTTCGGCCTTCCCTCTGCGGCCTTCGCGGCCGCGTAAGGCGACATCACCAATTGCATCGCCAGCGCCAGGCAAGAGCCAGCGCGCAATAACTCCCTCCCGCGTTTGCTGCCGCTGCCTGAGGGAACTGCCGAGTGGTCAACCATGAAAGGAAAGCTCCATAACTCCGTTAAGTAATTAGGTGCAAAACGCCAGTATGCTTGAGGGAAACTGACTGCGCAATTCAGACTTCCCCGAAGTGTTCTCCGGGCGCGATACGCGCTCCATTTCCAAATTCCTGCGCGGACACTTGCTTGCGCCCTTCCACTTTGACGTGCAAAACCCGCAGAAGGCTGCCACCGCCGCAAACCACGCGCAGTTCTCCACCGTCCCAAATCGGAGCTCCGGCATCCGTGTCCGGCCCCATTCCTTCGACGGGTTCCACTTGTAACTGGCAATTCTGGCCCCGGAATTTTGTATAAATACCGGGCCACGGTGTGAAGGCTCTCTGTCGGTTGAATATCTCAGCGGCAGTCCACTTCCACATAATCCAACCGTCTTCTTTCTTGAGTATCGGTGCTACCGTCGCTAATGAATGATCTTGCGGTCGTGCCTTCAGTGATCCGTCCGCCAGCCCCCGAATTGTCTTCTCCATCAAGGGTGCTCCCGCCCCCGCCAGCCGCGCCGCCAGCTCCGGCGTTGTGTCTTTCTTTCCAATCGTCAACTCTTCTTGCAACGCAATCTCTCCAGTGTCCATCCCCGCGTCAATCCTCATCGTTGTTACGCCGGTCTTCGCCTCGCCGTTGGCGATCGCCCATTGAATCGGCGCCGCCCCCCGATACTTCGGTAGCAGCGACGCATGCAAATTAATCCATCCCAGCCGCGGAATATCCAAAAGCCGCGCTGGGATGATTTGCCCATACGCGATAATGGCAATCGCCTCCGGGGCAATCTCGCGCAAAATCTTCTCCGCCTCCGGCCCTCGAATCTTTTCCGGTTGGTACACCGGGATCCCTTCCGCCAATGCAATTTGCTTCACCGGTGGCGGCACGATTTCCTTCTTGCGCCCCTGCGGGCGGTCCGGCTGCGTAAACACCGCCGCGATCTCGAAATCTTTCAATGTCAGGAAATGCCTGAGGCAGGGAACTGCAAATTCTGGCGTCCCGCAAAAGACCATCCGCATCACCGGCAAGGAGGAAACCTTTCCGGCGCTACCACTCGCCTTGTTTACGCAGCTTCTTGATTTTCCGCCTGATTAAATCGCGTTTCAGCATGCTCAAGTGCGCCAGGAACAAAACCCCATTCAGATGATCGATCTCATGGCAGAACGCCCGTGCCAGCAAATCTTCTCCGCGAATTTCGAACGTTTCACCTTTCGCGTTCTGCGCTTTCACTGTCACAAACTGCGGCCGCACAACATATCCGCGAAACCCTGGTATCGAAAGGCATCCTTCTTCTTCCCGTTTTTCGCCTTCCGCATGAATAATCTGCGGATTCACTAGAACAATCTTCGCTTCCGGATTTTTCCCGCCCGTCACGTCCACTACGGCGATTCGAATACTTTTTCCGATTTGCGGCGCCGCCAGCCCCACTCCCTGTGCGGCATACATCGTCGCGAACATGTCCTCCGCTAATTCTTCCAGCGCTGCGTCAAATTTCGTAATCGTGGCGCCCGGTTTTTCCAGCACCGGATCGCCGTACTTCACCACGTCATAAATTTTCCGCGCTGGCGCCACAACCTCCGGCGTCACGGCAACCGCTTCAGAACTGGGCAATTTGTTGGGCATAGTTCTCGAAATTCCGTTTCATCTCCCGCAGCGAATCTCCTCCAAATTTTTGCAGAAAAGCATCCGCCAGCACAAGCGCCACCATCGCCTCCCCCGCCACTCCCGCCGCCGGCACCACACACCAGTCGGACCGCTCGTAGGCCGCCGCCACCGGCTCCTTCGTCACCATATCCGCCGTCTTCAATGCGCGCCGCAGCGTCGAAATCGGCTTTAAGTACCCCCGCACAACCACATCTTCGCCGTTCGTAATCCCGCCTTCGAGGCCCCCGGCGCGATTCGAACTCCGCGTAAATTTCTTCGCGCTCTTGTCGTAAGAAATTTCGTCCTGCACTTCGCTTCCAAACGATCCCGCCGCCAAAATCCCCGCGCCAACCTCCACGCCTTTTACCGCCTGAATGCTCATCACCGCTTGCGCCAATCGCCCATCCAGTTTTTCGTCCCACTGCGCATGCGAACCCAAACCCACTGGAACGTTATGCACAACCACTTCAAACACGCCGC
>DATLVG010000057.1:0-22475 GCA_035577625.1 Candidatus Dormiibacterota bacterium | reverse complement strand
TGGCGCTGCGTTTGCTACTCGAGAGCAACCACTCACTCAGCTACTGCTGGTTGTGAGGAGGATGCTCAGGCTTGGGTGGCTTGGACTGCTGGCGCTGGACTTCTTTGTCCTGGCGCTGTTGCAGTTTTTGCGCCTGCTGGTCGTGCTTCTGCTGCAATTGTTGCGTCTGCTGTTGGTGGCGCTGTTGCAGATCCTGCTTGCGCTGCACGTCGGCATTGCGCTGGTCGAGCTTCTGCTGTTCCTGCGCCTGTTTTTGCTGCATGCGCTGGCGTTCGGAGTCCTGCTGCTGGTGCAACTTCTCCTGTTCGCGCTGATGCTTTTCCATTACGGCCGGATTGACGCGGTCCGCATTGGGTGGACGGTTGTCATTTGGCCGCGCATTGGACGGTGGCCGATTTTCCGGCCGGTTCGTCTCGATTCGAGTATCCCTCCGGCTTTCCGGCGGACGATTTGAATTTTCGTTGCGGAGCGTGGGTGCCGCACCGCGGTTTGAGAAGTCAGATGGCCGCGACGTGGCTACGACATCCGGGCGACCATGGTTCACGGAAGCGAAGAGGCTGCGATTGGTGGCTGCCGCGTGTTGATGCTGCACTTGCTCGCTCGTCATCGTGACGCGATGCTGCCGGGAAGCATTAATTTCGGCGGGAGTTGGACGAGCCGTTGTACCGCCAGAACCACCATTGAAGCTCACGCGGTTGAACGTCGTGTTGTGGACGACGGCTGTGTTGTACGTGTTGTGGACGATGTTGACGTTCACGTTGGTCACGTTGCGATTGTAAAAGTAGCGTCCGCCGCTCCAGTAGCCGCCGTAAAAGCCGGCGCCTGGATAGCCGAAGCCGTAGTCAATACCGCCGTAGAAGCCGACGACCGGGCCCCAATAGCCTGCATACCAGACGTAGGCGCTGTCCTGCCAAGCCCAATAGCCCGGCGTCCAGAGCAGGCCTTCTTCCGGTGGAAGCACCCACGTGCCGGGAACCCAATAGTAGTCGTCATCGGCATAAGCCCAGTAGCCCGGGACCCAAATGTAGCCTTCGCCTGGGCAAAGAGGCTGTTCATAGACGGGCAAGAGCGGGGGCCCGATTCGGACGGAAACGCCCACTGCGACTTGTGCTTGAGACTGAGCCGGGAGAGTCAATGTTCCGATTACTAGAAACAAGGAACAGATCAGCTTTTTGAAACGCATGATTCTCGCCTTTCCGGCGTTCGCTGGGGCTTGTGTGTCTCCTTTTGCGCGGCCGATCGCCTCGCGGGGCCGCTCTTTAGTTAGATGCCATACAAGATGATGGAGTAGCCGCTGTAAATTAATGAAAATAAGTACTTTATTTGCTACAAATCGACCGAAGACGCCAACAAGCGCTTGGGATGGGAAGCGGCCTTCTTCAGTCGATTCTACGCGGACTCAGACAGTCTGGGAATCATGATGGGCAAAGATGGCTCGCGTCAGGAGACCTGTAGATACGCGGAGTAGGGTTCGTTGTTGATCGCAGTGAATGGGAGGAAGGTGAGTGGAGAGGAGGCGGTTTCGGATTGCCAGCGGCTGGTGGCTACCTTCTTGGCCGCGAGGAGCTGGGAACGGGTGATGGATGGCGCAGAATCGTTGAGGGCGAAGAGGACAAGCGGGCCGGAGAGAAGAGCGGCGACATCGGGATGCTGGTCGTTGATTGGTTCAAGGCGCAGGGTAAAGGGGAGTTCGAGTTCGACGCGGTCGCCGGATTTCCATTCGCGCTGAATGGTGGCGAATGTTCCGGGCGTAACGGGAGTTGCGATGCGCTTGCCGTTGACGGAAATGGAAGCACCGGTGGCCCATAGAGGAATGCGAAGACGGAGTGCGAACTCGGCACGGCGCGGCGTGCTTACATTCAACTGAATTTGCGAATCGTACGGATACGCGGTGGCTTGTGTCAGTGTGACGCTGGCTCTTCCTTGCTTCCACTGAAGCGAACCCGGAATGTAGAGGTTGACGTAGACGCCTTGCGGATCCCGGAAATAGGCGCTGACGCGATAGTCAGCGGCGATTTGCGGATATGTGCCGGAGCAGCACGGCCAACGATTCTTGGAATAAACCTTGTGGCCATCGAAATTGCAATCGGCGTAGTAGAAGGTGCGCCCATCGGGCTGGAGGGGAAGCGCGCCGAGAATGGTGTTGTACATGACGCGCTCCATGCTGTCGCCGTAGCGGGAATCGCGATAAACACGCAGCAAGTAGCGCGTGAGTTTGAAATGAGCATAAGCGCCGCAGGGAGTTTCGAAACTACTGTGTGTATTCGAGAGACTGGCGAAGACATCATCGCTGCCAGGAGCTCGAAGCAATTCATCAGGGCCCCAGCCGCCGGTGGCAAAGCTTTGCGCGTTTAAGAACGCAAAACCATTTGTGGCTGCGCGCAGGTGCTTTTCGCTGCCAAGCGTGAGATAAGCCTGCATCGCGGAACAAAGCGAATTAACGTGGCTGTAGGCGTGGCGACCATTGAGGTTGCTGCGATTGTCGGCAAGGGGATCGTAGTAAGTGTCGTCGAGATAGGCGCTGCCGAGAGCTTTGTAGCGTTCGCCAGCGCCCTGTTGATACGCAAGAAAAAGATTTTCGGAAATGGTGTAAGACTCGTCCCACGTCCACGATTCGTCTTTGCCCATGCGCCACGGAACGTCATGCTCGATGGCTTTGCCGGGAAGATGCGGAGCGGCAACTTCCGTGGTGCGATTGAGGATCGCGTAGGCGTCCGGGTCGGCGACGTATTTGTGCGAATCGATGAGGCCGCAGACAATCTTGTCGTAACAATACGCAGGGAAACGATTCTTGTCGTAAAAATCGCCGGTGATGGTCTGCGCGTAGAGCCGGTTGAGACGAAGAATTTTTTCGCGAATCGCCGGCGATGGATGAATCGCGTAGGCGCGAGCGAGCGCGGAAACCCACTGGCCAAACGGTGCTGCCGGTGCGAAACCCGCTTCGTCCTTTCGGAAATCGTAGTCTGGATTGTAGAGATACCAGCCGCCGAGTTCGTCACCGGGAGCGGGCTGGCCGGACATCTGGCGAAGCGGCTTTAAGATGCTGTCTTCGCTGAGATTCATCAAGACGTCGAGCGAATTGTGCAGCTGGCGCTCGTGAAGTTCGCCAGAGAGAACGACGTCGCCGTATTCAAATTCGGTAAGAACCGGTTGCGCGAGCGCGGCCGCAGCTCGCGTGGGAAACCACAAACGCGACGAAGCGGCGCCGGCTAATGCAGCAGAGCTTTCGAGTAGAAATTTCCGCCTTGAGATCGGTGTGCGAAGAGTCATAGCGTCGTCGTCCGCGTGATTATCGCGCCTTTTTCGGGGCACCGCTACATTTGCGACGAGCATGCCTTATCAAAATCACGCGAAGAGGCGGCTCGAAGCGTGAACTGGACGGCTGGAAAAGACGGGCCACGAGTTGGCGAGTGGCCCATGTAGACGGAGCCATCCGGTTCGAACGCTCTGCCTAGCGAGTTATGGTCGGTTACGGAAATTTCGTCATTGCCCCACGTGCCTTCGAGATCGAAAGATGGACGACGGTCGCTGTTGATCGTCGCGGCCCACGTTCCGGTTTGATGCATGTTGATGCGGATGACCTTGCCCTGCGTGTTTAGGCTGAGATGTTTCTCCATGCTGGCGGTGAGTTTGAGGCGAAGCTTTTCGCCTTTTGGCGTACAGACCAATCCGGTGCCTTGAAGAGAAGTGTCATAACGTCCAGGGTGCCGTGCATTCGGGGAAATGCTGACGAAAATAATGTAGTCTCTGCCGTTTGCTGCGTGCGCCGTGCCCATGCCAGCCCATTCCGGCAGCCAATGAAAATGCCCGCCGAGATAAAAGCCCCATGGCATAAAGATCGCCTGAAAGCCGATGAGAAAAAGGATGGCGACGCCGACAATCAGCCAAAATTGCGTAACGCAACCGAGACGAGATTTCTTGCGGGCGCCCGGCTGAAGCATCACTCGCTCACTGGTTGGCACCGCGGCCAATTCCAGACACGGCGAGACGCTTGCGCGTCATCGAATGAGGCTCCACGGATAGACGCCGACATTAATTTTCATGATGACGTAGCTGAAGCCCCCGGCGTCGGGCTTGGGCTGATGGGGCTGGTCGGGCGGAATGAGCAGACAATCGCCGGCTTTTACTTTGAATGTTTGGCCGCCGATGATGGGCTGGCCGCGATATTCGCCGGGGACGGGGCCATCCTTGTCCATGAGATTCTGGCGATTGGCGATTTTCCCGCCGACGATCATTTCGCCGGTGCCGCCGGTGATGACGTAGAAATCGTAAGCGCCGGCGTGCTGCTCGGCGTCGTCCCAAACGCTGTTCACTTTGGTGAGGCTGGGAACGGGTTGTTCGCGGTGAAGGCGGTAGAGTTGAAAGATGCTGAAGTTGCGCGAGGATACGTGAATCGGTCCGCCGCCGAACGATTGCGAACTGCCCGTGCCAGCTTCCTTCATCGCCTTTGCAGCAACTTCGGCAAGTTCGGAGTGGGCTTTGCGAAGGTCGTCAACGCTCCAATACATCGTGGGCGGCGCGTCGGGCGCGAGCGCGGGTTCGCGGGGCGAGTTGTAGTTGAAGGGCATGACTTCGGGCTTTTTTTCCTGCGCGAGGGCGGAAGGGACGAGAGAGAAATTTTCCGACTGCGCGCCGGCGCTGGAATGCGGCGCAGGCTTGAGCGCGTATCCGGCTATGAAGCCGATTGCAGCGGCAGCGAGTGTGATGAGCGAGGCTGATTTTTTCATAGAGCGTTCCTCCCAAATGGAATAAATCCCTTTCGTTTCCGACGGTCGTACCGGCAAGGGTGTCTACACTACTTCTTGTCAGCAGGCTTTTCCGACTCGAAGCGAATCTCCTTCAACATTTCCGACTGGCGGTAGATTTCCGTCTTGCCAGCCGGAAATTTATTCGTGCTTAACATGAATGCGAGAACGTCCGCGTCCTGCTGACGAGTGAGCCGGCCGGGGCCATTCTGCGGCATGGTTTTGCGAATGCGATCGAAAAGATCGGCGAGCGTGAGACCGTTCCAGTTCGACAGAAAGGCGCCACCGGTGAGAGGCGGAGCGGATTCACCGCCGCCGAGTGAAGCGCCATGACAAGAGGCGCATTCCTTCTGGTAGACGACCTCGCCACGCTTGGATTGTTCTTCCGTGTAAACGCCGTCCCAGACCGAGCGCGACGAAGACGGCGCAGGTTCTTGCGCGCGAACGGCGCACAGAGCGAAGAGAGCACAGCCAAGAGCGGCTGTGCTGTAAGCGCGAACTCCATTCATTCGGACTCCGAGGCAAGCGTATAGGCGATGTATTCGCCCGAGTACGGACCGCCGCTGACTGCGACGACGATGTACTGTTTACCGTTGTGCATGTAAGTCATCGGCGAGCCTGTCTGCGGCGCAGGCATGAAGACGGCGCCAACTTCCTTGCCGGTTTTTTTCTCGTAAGCGCGAAGCATTGCGCCGCGCGGATGATCGACGGTTGTGGTGACGTGCCCTTCGCCAGCGATGACGAGAGTCTTCGTGATGAGCGTTCCGATGTTGTAGGTTTCCTGTCCCGTGCGGGGGATGTTCATCCCTTTCAGCGCAGGATAGTTGCGAACGACGTCCGGCGTTTCGCCATGCGCGATTTGCCAAATGATTTCACCCGTGTCGAGATTGATGGCGGAGATTGTGCCGTAAGGCGGCTTCATGAGCGGAAGACCGTCCACGTTCATGGGAACGTATTCGCTGCCCGCGCGTTTTTTCGGAGGCTTGGGAGAATCAGCGCCGGCGTTTTCGCCCGGGCCACGAAGAATCGACACCTCGTGCCCTGCGGTGCCTGCAATGTACGCAATGTCGGAAACCTCTTTCGGCGCAGGGACGAGGCCGATGGGCTCGACGCACGAATTGCAGGCGTAAAGATAGGCGACGTGCGTTTCGGGATCGTACGAACCACCGGGCCAGTTTGTGCCGCCGGACGCGGTGCCAATGGAAAGCGTGCCGAGCGGTCCGTCGAGTTTGGAAACAGTGGGCGGCGTAAAAACCGGACCGAGATGATATTTTGCGGCGATCTCCTTGGCGCGATCATGAAGCGCGGGAGTGAAATCGATCAGGTCGTCGACGGAAACGCCGTTGCGGCTGTAGGCGGGAGGCTTCGAGGGGATTGGTTGCGTCGGTGAATACCATTCGCCGGGCACATTGCCGACCTCGACGGGCTTTTCAGGAATTGGCCAGACCGGTTTTCCGGTGATGCGATCGAATACGTAGAGGAATCCCTGCTTGCTCGGTTGCGCGACGGCTTTGACGGGTTTGCCGTCGACCGTGATCTCCGCAAGAATCGGCGCAGAAGAAATGTCCATGTCCCACAGGGGATGATGCACCAACTGGAAGTGCCATTTGCGCTCGCCGGTCTTCAGGTCTACGCAGACAAGCGATTCACCGAATAGATTGTTGCCGGGGCGATGGCCGCCGTAAAAATCGCTGGTTGGCGATTCGACGGGCAAGTAGACAAGGCCGAGTTGTTCGTCGACTGTGATTTGTGTCCAGACACCGGTGTTGCCGGTGTATTCGGCGGAGCCTTTTTCCCAAGTGTCGTAGCCGAACTCGCCTTTTTTCGGGATCGTGTGAAAAATCCAGAGACGCTTACCGGTACGGACGTCGAAGCCGCGAACGTATCCTTTATTGTTTCGCATGCTGCGCGGCGTCATCCCTTCGCGGAATGCGGCGCCGACCATGACGGTGTTGCCCGCGACGACCGGAGCGGACTGGATGCCGATTTCGCCGGTCGTGAGGTCGGGAAAAATATCTTGATCGTCATCCAGCTTTAGATCGACGGAACCTCCGGTTCCAAAGCCGCTGACGGGCTCGCCGTTCTTTGCGTTCAGACAAATCAGTCGATAACCGGGAGTAACATAAAGGATGCGCTCTTCCTTGCCGTCGGACCAATACGCCAGACCGCGGCCGGAGAGTTGGCGCGGCGCAGCGCCGCCGCGTTTTCCTTCGTGTTCGCCGTGGATCCAGAGCAGTTCGCCAGTGCCAGGATCGAGTGCGATGACGGCGCGACGCGAACCGGCCGTCGCGTAAAGAACGCCGTTGACCATGAGCGGCGTACCTTCGAGTTTATATTCGGGGCGATCGCCGAAATTGTCGGTCTTGATGCGCCAAGCGATTTCGAGGTCGTTGAAATTGGCGGCGTTGATTTGATCGAGCGGACGGTAGCGAGTGCCGGCGAGATCGGCGGCATAGGATGGCCACTCCGTGGTTTTGGCTCGCGATTGCGGCAAGACTCGTGGAGCAACAAGCGCGAGTGCCGCAGCGCACAGAAGTCCGGGGTGCAACCGGAACAATTTCCGATCACGCATAGTTTTTCCTCCACATGAAATTTGCGCAGAGCAATGGTTCAGGCCATTTGCTTGATTTGGTCGAGAGCCTGTTTGATTTTGGTTTTCTGCTCGTCGCTGACGTCGGAATTCGGCGGCCTCTGGTAGAACTGGCGAGAGCCCATCTGCAAACTGAGCGCGTATTTCATCGGACCGTATTCGTCGACTCCGCCGTCACGAAGGAGTTTCAAAGCGCCTTCAAATTTGGCGATCGGCCCGTCGATATCTTTGCCGGCTCGCTTGGCGGCGAAAACGGCTGCTATCTCTTTCGTGCAGTTGTTGCCTTCGGCTAGGATCGCGCCCATGCCGTGATCGAGCGCGTACTTGAGATTCTCCGAAGTTCCCGTGCGCATATTCAATTTTGGAAATTCGGCAACGAATTTGTGATAGACGTCCGGATCGCTGACGGAATCCTTGATGCCGGTGAGGTTGGGATATTTTTCCATGGCGTGGAGTAGTTCGTGGGAGATGGGTACGCCCGTCGCAAATGGAATGTGGTAGAGGTTGATCGGTATTTTCACGTTCTCGAAAAGCATTGCGAAATACTTCACGAGGCCATCGAGGCGTGGGTGCTTGTAATAAAACGGCGGAACGACTAACAGTCCGTCGGCGCCGTTGGCCTCGGCATGCTGCGAAAGTTCCAGCGTCTCGGGAAAATTTGCGGTGCCCGGACTGACGATGATATTCAGCCCATTGCGGTGTTTGAAGGCGACTTCGGCGATCTTTTTCCGTTCGGCCACGGAGAAAGACGGAAATTCGCCGGTGGTGCCCAGAACGACGACACCATCGGCGCCGCTGGCCTTCAAATAAGCGAGGAGATCTTTGTAAAGTTCCTCGTCGAACTTCAGATTTTTGTCGCAAGGCGTGGAAGCCGCAACCCAAAACAGAACCTTTTCAGTCGAAGGCGCGGGAACGTTGGCGCCGGAAGGCGTCGCAGCAGCGACTTCTGGAATCTTCATTTCGCCCGCTACGCCGAGCGCGGCGGCTGCGCCAACGGAACCCAAAAAAGTCCTTCTCGTGGTGTGCATAGTTCCCTCCCCGGAATTGCGGGAAGTCTATGCCGAGTCGAGCGAAGAAACAATCGTTTCGTTTAGGCAGGAAACTACGTGTTGTTGCAGCATCGGAAGACCGAGCCCCAGGCCTTCCGATGCGCACTCGGCAATCGGCTTAGCGTTTACGCACCTTGTCGGCGATAAGCACAGGGTTGGGAGCACTGGCGAACAAAAGACCACGCAAGGAAACGGTGTTTCCGTCCGCGAGACCGCTTGCACCGCTGACGTTCTCGAAGTTTGTATTCGAGGACGTTTGAACCTGAATCGACGTGACGCCCGCCGACGTGAAAATACCGGGCAGGGTGCCGACATTGAAGTTATTTCCCGCAACAGAACCGGAAACGGTTGCAGTGAACTGCGTCATGCGTAGCCGGACGCGATCTGTCGTGACCATGATGGCCGCCGGAGCGGGACCGCCGCTCGTGGAACGCACGCGGACCTCTACGACCTGCCCAGGAATAAGCTGCGACGTATCGCCCGAGGCGGTGAACGCCTGTTGCAGACTAGACGGTACCGTCAACCCATTTGCGTCGACCTCGAAGGTCGCGCCACTGGATTGCAGCGTCACAATGACTGGATTGCCGACGGAAACGTTGGTGATGTTGCGAAGTTCGTCGAGCACGACGAGTTCGAATTGAGTCCCGCTGTCCACCTTGGAAACGACGCCATCGAGTTCATCGTCGGCAGCCTCAGCTACGTTGTCGTGTAACTCCACCTTCTTGGCAAGAAAAGTGCCGGTTCCCATGAGCGCGAGATCCACTTCGACCGATTGCCCATCGACAAGGCAGCTGAAGTTCGCCGCCGTGCAGCTTTCGAAGTCGCTGAATTCCGTCGAGGCGTCTACGGAGACCGTGATATTCCCCATGTCCGTTGTCTGGAGCGTAAACTGATTGTTCGCCGGCGACTTGAGAATGCCGTTCACGTCTTCCAGGTCTTCGAGTTCGCCTTCGGCTTGCTTGGTTTGCTGCGTTGCGCTGACGGCACCGGAAGCACTGAAGTCAACGCCGAGCGTGCTCGAGAGCAGCGAAGCAAGATTCAGATCGATGAGAATGCCGCTCTGCATTCCGGCAGTGACGACGAAGTTGCCGCTCACGGTGGACGAAAGCGTGCCGGTCGGCATAATTTCGCAAACCGCGCCGACCGCGCAACCCGCAAGCGCCGCTCCGGTGTTATTCAGGAACGTCAGCTCAGGATTCGCAAACGTGAGCGCAAGTCCGGTATAGGTTCCAGCCGGAATACTGAGCGTGCTGAGAAACGCAGATTCGGTTTCCAGGTTTTTGACTTCGAGGCGCGGCGGCGTTTTCCCGGCGAGCAAGTCAACTCCACCTGGCGAGAGCGAAGCGCCAGTTACGGTGACTTCGAAGGAAAGAACGGTAACGCCAGCGGGCGGAGTATCCGTGATCGAAACGCTCATCTGCGCGGCCTGCGCACCTGAAGGCGGCGGCGCAGTGTAAGAGCCGCCGCATCCCGTGATGCAAGCGACCGTAAAAAAGGTTACGGCTAAAAGCAAAAATGATTTACGCATTTTCGGTACTCCCTCCTGAACGCACACACGGCAATGGAAGACCCTAGCAACACCTTAATCTTTCGGTCTGTAACGAAGACACCGGCTGGGGTTGCCAGCGCCGTTGGGTGTGCCACCAAGGCGACACTCAACGACACCAGATGACCGGAAGCATACGGAAGGCCGCTGCGGGGGTTGTCATGAAGATGTCAAAACGGTGTCGAATCTGGGGCGCGCTCCGGAACAAGTCGCTGCAAGCTCCTACGCCATAAACTATTGTTAAAAAAAGGTTTATTGCATTTCGTCACACACAAATGCATGCAGTACTTCCGACGCCGACACATGGACCATTGTGTTAAGATGTGCGCAATTCGGGATTAGAACCAGTACTCCGGTCACCATCCCACCCACCCCAATTTCGGTGTGACGCGAAAACGCAGGCCTGGAGCAGCGAGAATAGGCGACCGCGCGAGGCTCGACGATTCGCCGGCCCTAGCTGGATCAACTTCCCCATGCACCGGATTCTAATCATTGAAGACGGCAAGGCGCTGCAACGCGCGCTGAAACGGCTGTTTGAGCCGGAGGGATTTGCCGTTGCAATCGCCGGTGACGGACCTGGCGGCCTCGATCTATTCAAGTCCGGCACGCCCGACGTCGTGTTGCTCGACCTTGGTCTGCCCGGCAAAAGTGGCCGCGAGGTGTGCCGTGAGATTCGAAAGATTTCGGCGACGGTGCCGATTTTGATTGTAAGTGCGAAGACGGACACGATTGAAAAAGTGCTATTGCTCGAACTCGGCGCGAACGATTACGTAACGAAACCTTTCAGTCCCCGTGAATTGCTGGCGCGAGTAAGAGCGGCTCTCCGGGTGAGCCAGGGAGGCACGGCAATCGAGACGCTGGCGTTTGGCGATGTGCACGTGGATTTTACGAAGATGGACGTGACGCGAAAGGGCGAGGCGGTAACAATGACCGCGCAGGAATTCAAAGTGTTGCGGTACTTCGTGCAACATCCAGAGAAAGTGATTTCGAGGGAAGAGCTGCTCAATCATGCTTGGGGCTATACGAACTATCCTTCGACGCGCACGGTCGACAATCACATTCTTAAACTGCGGCAGAAGTTGGAAGACGATCCCGAGTCGCCTCGTCACTTCAAGACAGTTCATAACGTCGGGTATAAATTCATTCCCTGAGTCCGGCTCACTGGTAGTTAGACTGGGGGCGCGAAGGAATAGAATGCGCAAACTGCGGACGCGTTCGAAATACCTGATTATCAAGTTGTTGATCGCGGCGGGGCTGACCACTTCCGTCATAGTGATTGCCCGCTACTCCATCGAAAGAGACGCGAAACAGGAAATCGGGACAGCGCTGGGACGATGTATGGAGCGGGTGCGCGCTTTGCAAGACCGTGGCCTGCAACCACTCGGAGGAAGTGCTGCGCCGCGCCCGACTCCCGCCGAAATCCGCCAGATTTGTGGTTGCGATGTTGCCGTCGTGAAGGCGGGGGCGCTTGTCGCTTCAAGCTTGTCGACCGCGACTGAAAAACAGATTGCGAGTGTGATCGCCGCGACGGAGTTGAGCGGTGGCGCCAGTCGAAAAATTATATTGGGACACGAAGATTACGAAGTGAAGGCAATTTCCTCGCCTGACACGGCTGACGGCGAGTTGCTGGTTCTTCAACCGTGGACGGAAATACGCGATCGGCAAGCGAAGTTGGCGCGGCTGCTTACACTGCTTGCGATTGGCGCGACCGTCGTCGGATTCCCGTTGGTGTTGCGGGTTTCGGACGCTTTTGGGAAACCGCTGAACAATCTGGTGGGCGCCGTTCGCGCGCTGGAGGCAGGGGATTACAACTATCCGGTGGCCGCACAAAGCAATGACGAACTAGAAGAGGTAACGCTCGCTTTCGAGGACATGCGCGCGACGCTGCAAACATCGCAGAAGAAGCTGATCCAAAGCGAGCGGTTGGCTACGATCGGACAAATGGCCAGTTCAATTTCTCATGATTTACGTCACTCGCTCTCCGCGATCATCGCTAATGCGGAATTTCTCGCCGACGGAAAGCTGGCGGACGAGACGCGGCTGGGTTTGTACCAGGAAATTCGATCCGCGGTGGAGCAGATGAACGACCTGATCGAATCGCTCTTGGAATTTTCACGCGGCAGGGAAACGCCGCGCGTCGTGCGGGTCAATCCGGCGGACGTGGTGGAACATGCTGTAAGAATGGTAAAAACCAAACCCGCGTTTCAATCAATTGAATTCCAACTGGAAGGTGCCGAAACGCTGGAGTGCGAGATTGACCCGAATAAAGTGGAGCGGGCAATCGTGAATCTGCTGCTGAACGCCTGCGAGGCCGTGGCAACAGACTCGGGCAAGGTCCAGGTTCGATGGGAAAAGCGTAAGGGATCCCTGCAGATTCGAGTTGGCGACAATGGAGACGGCGTGCAAGAGGAAGTGCGCGAAAAACTTTTTCAGCCGTTTGTGAGCCACGGAAAAGTGGCAGGAACGGGATTGGGGCTCGCCATCGTCCAAAAAATCTGCGAAGACCACGGTGGTGGCGTCGCGCTGGAACAAAGTGAACCAGGCCGAACGGTATTCTGCATGACGCTGCCGCAGTCGTCTGAATAAGTGAACCTACAGGCCGCGGAGTAGTTTGTAGAGTTCGTTGGCGGCGTCGAAATGGGCTTCGAGTTCGCGGGAGCCGAGCTTTTCGCGCAGATCGTCCAGGCGGCGCGCGAAAAGATCGAGGGCTGCCGAGAGCATTTCTTTGTTGGTGAGAATGATGTCGCGCCACGTTGAATACGGGCTGCCGGCGAGGCGGAGCGAATCGCGGAGGCCGGGACCAGCCAACATAATCGGCAAACCATTTTCATCGAGACGATCGTATAGAAACGAGCCGAGAGCAATGGCGGCAAGCTGCGGAAGA
The DNA here is from genome assembly GCA_035577625.1 of Candidatus Dormiibacterota bacterium. GTDB lineage: Bacteria > Acidobacteriota > Terriglobia > Acidiferrales > UBA7541 > Acidiferrum. The sequence goes on along the minus strand of DATLVG010000057.1, from coordinate 9,661 downwards.
TGCGAGGCGAGACCGACGGCGTCATCGTGCTGTTCAGCTCCGAGCCAGAACGGGCGCGCTCCGATTTTTTCTAGAATCTTAAGAAATGCGGAAACGCGAGGATCGCGCGGCGAATCCGCGGAGCCTGAGTTTCCGATCGCGTCTGCAACAAGAGCGTACGCATTGCCGCGGAAGAGGTCGGCGTCGGCGTGTGCGACGCCAGAAACTTCTTTTCCTGCCATCGGATGACCACCTAGAAAAAGGGGCGTGCCGGAGAAATGATCGGCGGCGGATTGCAGGATGCGCAGCTTCGTACTGCACGCATCGGTCACGAGGGCGTGGCCCGCCGCATGGCGCGCGATGTCGGGTAGCAGGTCGAGCGTCGCGCCGATGGGAAGCGCGATGTACACAAGGTCCGCGCCGCGAAGCGCCGGAGCAAGATCGCCGTGATGCGCGTCGTCGATAACCTGAAGAGCGCGGGCTTCGCGCAGAGCCTCGGGCCGGTCCCAACCGGCGATGCGGATGTCCGTCGTGTATTTTTTCAACGCGAGCGCGAACGAGCCACCGATGAGGCCGGTGCCGAGAATGGTAACGCGCTGGATCAGATGAGCCGACATGGGATGAGGCAGTTTACTGTCGAACGTGAAAACTTGGAAGAAAACATGTCGGCGAATGCCGCAGAAATAACGCCGATTCGCGGCGTTGGAGTGATTTATGCCATGCGCCGGCCAATGGCGGGCGCGATGATGCGAAGCTCAGCCATGAGTTGCGTGAAGGCTTCGGGTTCGAGCGACTGCGCTCCGTCGGAAAGGGCATGATCGGGATCGTTGTGGACTTCAATGAGGAGGCCGTCTGCGCCCGCAGCCACGGCGGCGCGCGCCATGGGGGGAACTTTGTCGCGGCGGCCGGTGCCGTGCGATGGATCGCCCCACATCGGCAGATGCGAAAGCTTTTTGATTACGGGTATCGCGGCGATATCGAATGTGTTTCGCGTGTATGTTTCGTAAGTACGGATGCCACGTTCGCAAAGGATGACGTTGTAATTTCCGCCCGCGAGAATGTACTCAGCACTGAGGAGAAGTTCTTCCATGGTAGCGGAGAGGCCGCGCTTGAGCAGGACGGGTTTGCGAACTTCGCCGAGCGCGCGAAGCAAGTGATAATTCTGCATATTGCGGGCGCCAACCTGATAAATGTCCACGTAGTGGCCCATCATTTCGACCTGCGACGGATCCATGACCTCGCTGACGGTGAAGAGGCCGAATTTATCGGCGGCTTCGCGCATCATCTCAAGACCCTTCTCGCCGAGTCCCTGGAATGCATAGGGAGAAGTACGCGGCTTAAACGCGCCGGCGCGCAGAATTTTTGCGCCGGCTTTGGAGACGGCTTCCGAAATGGCGAGCATCTGTTCCCGCGATTCAACCGAACACGGGCCCGCGGCGACGACCACTTCCGTGCCGCCGATTTTTACACCGCGGCCTAAGTCGACGATTGTTCCTTCGGGTTTGAATTGCCGGCTCGCTAATTTAAACGGCTGCGTGATGCGCATGACCTCGCGCACGCCGTCGAGTAGTTCGAAATCGCGGTGATCGAATTCGCGATGGACGCCAACCGCGCCGAGCACGGTGTGTGATGCGCCGGTCGAACGGTGAACGTCAAATCCGCTCGCGATCAAGCGGTCAATCACGTGTTGAATTTGGGCGTCCGTTGCGCCCTCTTGCATGACGATAACCATGATTTACGTTTAGTTCCCTTCTCTCGACGAAACAAGTCTCTCGAATAACCTGGCGGCCTTGCGTTCACTCGCCAAAATTCATCTTACGAACCTTTTTCCGGTTCGCCGTCTTTGTGCATTGCGGAACGCTCAGCGGCACGATTTTCGTCGATGATGCGCTCGAATAGACGGCGAATCGCGGCATCGGTAAGCGGGCCGTGATTGTTGCGCTCCGCATTTTCCAAAACTTCCTTCTCACGCTCGGGCTGATAAAGAGGCAAATTCGCCGCTTGCTTGAGCTTGCCGATTTCCAGAGCGCACTGCGAGCGTTCATTCAGCAATTCGACGAGTTTGCGGTCGAGTTCATCGATTCGGCGACGCCAATCACTGAGGGTCATGACGCAACTTCCCTTTTCGAGAGGCCGGACTGTGCAGCGTGCTTCAACGAACGAATGCGCGAAGCGAGCGCCTCACAAGCACGATCAATTGCGGCCGGCGACGAATCGTTCAACGTGGCATTTTCAATTTCCGAAACTAGCGATGAACCTATGACCGCCGCGTCCACAAGACCACCAAGAACCGAGACGTGACCGGGCCGTGAAATTCCAAAGCCGACCGCGATTGGGAGTTGTGTAACGCCCCGTGCGCGGCGAAGCAAGGCGGGTAGATCGTCCGGCAGAGAATCTTTCGCACCGGTGACGCCGGTGCGCGAGATGAGATAGAGGAATCCGGACGAGACCTCTGCGATCTGCTTGAGGCGTTCCTCGGTGGAAGTCGGCGCGCCCAGAAAAATCGTGTCCAAATTACTGCCGTTCAAAATCTGGCGGTAGTCAGTCGCTTCTTCCGGCGTCAAATCCGTCGCGAGTACTCCGTCCGCACCCATCTTGGAGGCGGCCGCCGCAAATTTTTTGAGGCCCATCTGAAAAATCGGATTGTAATAACTGAAGAGCACGATGGGCACTTCGGCCGCCGAAGACTTTGCATTGCGAATCTCGCGCACCAAATCCAATACGCCGGAAAGCGTCGCTCCGGCTTTCAATGCCCGCTCGGAAGCCCGCTGAATCGTCGGTCCGTCGGCGAGCGGATCGCTAAAAGGAACGCCCAGCTCGATGACGTCGGCGCCAGCTTCTGCGAGCGAGATGAGGAATTTCAATGATGCCGCGAGCGACGGGTCGCCCGCCGTTATGTACGCAATGATGCCCATTTCGCCGCGTGCCTTTAGTTCGGCGAAACGGCGAGAGATACGGGTCGTAATAGCAGATGTCACAGGCATATCGGAATGAAATAGGTTATCACCAAGCGGAAAGTGTGACTACGCAAGCATAGGACTGAGACAATTGAGTTCGCCATGAGCCGAAAGCTTGACGCGATTGTGTTGGGTGGGGGAGCGGCGGGATTGATGTGCGCGATCGAGGCTGGGAAGCGGGGGCGGCGCATGGCCGTCATCGAGAGGGCGGAGAAGATTGGGAAGAAGATTTTGATTTCGGGCGGCGGCCGCTGCAATTTCACGAATATCCATTGCACGGCGGACAATTTCATTTCTGCGAATCCACATTTCGCGAAATCAGCGCTGGCTCGTTATACACCGCGGGATTTTATAGGCCTCGTGGCAAAACACCGGATTCCGTATCACGAGAAAACCCTGGGGCAGCTTTTTTGTGACCGCGCCGCGAGCGATATCACCCAGTTGCTCGAGGAAGAGTGCCGCGCCGCCGGAGTTCAAATATCTCTCAATCAACGCGTGAAAGAGATTTCAAGGACGACAGAGTTCGTTATTCGGACTGACGCGGAAGAGTTTCGAGCGCCGGCCCTGATCGTGGCAGCGGGCGGACTTTCGATTCCGAAGATAGGCGCGACGCCTTTCGGATACGAAGTGGCGCAGCAGTTTGGAGTGAAGATCCAGAAAATGAGGCCGGCGCTTGTGCCGCTGACGTTTTCCGCGAAAGAGAAAAGGCAGTATTGCGATTTGGCCGGAGTTTCCATGGAAGTAATTGTTCAAACGGAGGGCCATGCGTTTCGAGAAAAAATGCTAGTGACGCACCGGGGGTTGAGCGGGCCAGCGATACTGCAAGTATCTTCATATTGGGAGGAGGGGCGGCCCCTGATGATTGATCTCGCGCCCGACAAGAATGTCACAGCAACAGTCGTCGCAGCTGGAACGCGAAATGCTGCGGCCCTGCGCAACGCTTTTGTCGGGACATTGCCCAAGCGATTCGCGGACCGGTGGGTGGAATTGCACGAGCCGGAAGACTGGACGAACGCGTCACTCGAAAAGCTGGAGAAACTTATCCATGCCTGGAGCCTGGTGCCGGCTGGAACGGAGGGCTACGAAAAAGCCGAAGTCACTGCCGGCGGCGTGGATACGGACGAACTTTCCAGCAAGACGATGGAATGCCGCAACGTGCCGGGATTGTTTTTTATTGGTGAGGTGGTGGACGTGACGGGCCACCTCGGCGGTTTTAATTTCCAATGGGCTTGGGCGTCGGGCGCAGCGGCCGGGCGGGCCGTCTGAACTCTTGATTCGCATCGCTCATTTCAACTTAGCTTCGAGTTCGGCCCAGCGGGCGTAGAGGGCGTCGACAGATTTTTGGGCGGTCTCAAGTTCGACGCTGGCGGCGTGGAGGCGGGATGGGTCGCTAGCGATAGCGGGATCGTGGAGTGCAGCAAGTTTTGCAGCGAGAAGTTCTTCTGCTTTGGCGATGGACTGTTCCATCATGGAAAGTTCGCGGTCTTCTTTGTAGGTGAGGCGTTTTTTCGCGGGCTGAGGTGCTGCAAGTGCGGCTGGCGCTGAGACTCTTTCTTTTGGCGTATTTTTTTGAGAAAGCGCAGTTTCGTTTTCCTCCTGCCAAGATTCCCACTGAGAGTAATCCGCAAAGCGTCCGACGCCGCCGAGGCCATCGAATCCGAGAACGAGAGTGGAGACGCGGTCGAGCAGGAAGCGATCGTGTGTGACGAGGACGAGCGCTCCGCGAAATTCGAGAAGGCTTTCTTCGAGAATTTCCAGCGTGGGAATATCTAGGTCGTTGGTGGGCTCATCGAGAAGAAGTACGTCGGCGGGCTGGAGCATAAGTTGAGCGATGAGGACGCGGGCGCGCTCGCCGCCGGAGAGGCGGCCGACGGGCCGATTGAGATCTTCGCCGGTGAAAAGGAAACGCGCAGCCCAGCCGGCGACGTGAATAACTCGATCCTGATAGATGACGGAATCGCTGTCAGGCGCTAGCGCGCGTTTCAGTGGCAAATCCGGATCGAGCTGGCGATTCTGATCGAAGTAGACGACGCGGAGGGCATCGGCCTTTTTTACTTTTCCGACGGACGGTTGCAGATCGCCGCGGAGAAGGCGCAGGAGCGTGGTCTTGCCACTGCCATTTGGGCCGACGAGGCCGACACGCATGCCGCCGGTAATGTTGAAATCCAATTTCGAGAAAAGATTGCGGCCCGGAACCTCGTAGCTCACGTTCTCGAGCGAGATTAGATTTTTCGTCTGGCGATTCGTAGCGGTGAAGTCGATTTTCGTAGCGGTGGCGCGAGTGCGTGCATTCATGTCCGCGAGATCGCCGATAAGTTCGTGCGCTTTGTCTATACGGGCTTTGGATTTAGTGGTGCGGGCTTTAGGACCGCGGCGAAGCCATTCCAGTTCGTTGTGAACGCGATTTTCGAGCGCTTCCTGATGCTTCTGTTGTGCGTGAAGATAATCTTCTTTGGCTTGCAGGAATTTGCTGTAGTTCCCTTCGACGCGGAGGAAACCGTCTTCGTAAGAGCGGCTGAGTTCGACCATGATAGTCGTTACGTTTTCGAGAAAATAGCGGTCGTGGCTAACGACGACGCAAGCGAACGGCGCATCTTGAAGAACGAATTCGAGCCATTCAATGCCGGCCAGGTCGAGATGATTCGTCGGCTCGTCGAGAAGCAGCAGATCCGGCGCTTGCGCGAATGCCGCGGCGACGGCGAGACGTTTTTTCCAGCCGCCGGAAAGGGATGAGGCCGTTGCGTCCAGGTCAACGAAGCCCGCGCGGCCCAGCGTTTCGGCGAAGCGAGACGCGTGTTCTACATCCGGCACGCCGGCTTCATGCATGGAATTATCGATGACACGGCGGACGGTAACACCGGGCGCGAATTCGGAGACTTGCGCGACTTTGGCGAGGCGGGCGCGTTTGCGAAGGGCGACTTCGCCGGTGTCAGCACGGACATTGCCGGCGAGGATTTCAAGGAGCGTGGATTTGCCGGAGCCGTTTGGCCCGATCAGGCCAACGCGATCGCCATCCGAGACGTTGAAAGAGATGTTTTGGAAGAGGGGATGGAGACCATATCTCTTCGACAGCGAATGAGCACTGATAATGGGCGGCAAGCGGGGCGAATTCTCCTGTTGGTGTCTACCTAGTAGGATACCAGCCGCCGAGGGATTGGACCCCACCCCCTAAAGGGACGGCTCTACGGGAAGAGTTTTTTGAGAGTGGCAGAACGGTAGTCGAAGATTCGGCGGAGGTCGGGAGCGACGAGGAGGCGGTTAATGAAGGAACCGCCGGGGACGGCGTATTCGACTTTGTCGCGGACGAGCGTGCCGCCATCGCGCTCTTCGAAGGTGTGTTCGTGATGCCAATGGCGGTAAGGGCCGCGGAGTTGATCGTCGGAGAAGAAGTAGGGCGGATTCCAGCCGGTGATTTCGCTTTCCCACCGGACGGGCATACCGTGAAGTTTGAGTTGGTATTGAATGCGCGTACCGAGAGAAACGACGATAGGCCGAGGCGTGAGGATACGGAAGTTGAGGAAGGGCGGAGTGAGTTGTTCGAGATGTTCGGCGGCGGCGAAGAAAGGGAAGACCTTCGCAAGGGGATGCAGGAGCCATAGCTCGGAATGGAAGGTGAAGAGTTTCATCGGGCGAGGTGCCAAGGGGAACTTAACACAGAGGACGCAGAACACCCGCAGAGGAAGAGCCGATCGCAAGCTAGTGGCCGGCTTCAGAAAGCCGGCCCTACATGAGCCAAAGGCGCGTTGGAGCTCAGATATAAAAAGAATAAGGATTTATTGAGTGACAAATCCCGGAAGTGTGGTAGACTGAATTTGCGCTTATTACCTTCGGTTGTGTTGTGCGGTCCCTCTGGTGCAAGACTAGATCTGAGATTACCCGCCTCCAGTATCCTCCGTACGTTTTCAGCGTAATTTAAAAAGAGGCTGGCAAAACGACGCCCTTCGTGCGGACACGTGTATGTATGCGTGTAACTCGAACGGGCGCGGCCAGCAAGAAAGAAACATGCAGAATTCAATCAATACAGGTGTGGAAGCGTCTTCGACGAAGACGGCCACCCTATTTTCAGAAATGCCGCTTTCCCATTATGTGAAAGAGCGGCTCGCCGCGGCGGAATTTATTGTTCCGACGCCGGTGCAGGCGGCTTCGATACCGCGATCACTTGAGGGTAAGGATGTGCTGGCGACCGCGCAGACAGGAACCGGCAAAACGCTGGCGTTCCTGATTCCGGTGATCGAGGATTTGCTGAAGCACGAGGGTGCTTCACCTTCCCACGTCGAGCCGACGAGACGCGAAGGTTCGATCCGAAATCCAGACGCGACCGGGAACACCGGAATTGCAGCACTGGTTTTGGTGCCGACACGCGAGCTGGCGATGCAGGTGGTGGATGTCTACAACACGCTTCGCGGCAAGAAGCTGACGCCGGCGGCACTGGTGGTTGGCGGACTTGCGGAACACTCGCAACTGGCGGCGATTCGCAAGGGCGCAAAGCTGATCGTGGCGACGCCTGGACGGCTTGAAGATTATCTCGACCGGAAACTATTTCACTTTAACAATTTGCGGGTGCTGGTTCTGGACGAAGCAGACCGTATGCTGGACATGGGATTCCTTCCCGCGATTCGCCGGATCGTTTCCATCCTGCCGAAGAACCGTCAGACGGTTTGCTTTTCGGCGACGCTGGAAGCTTCGGTGGCGCATCTGGTGAAGGAATACATGAAGAGCCCGGTGCGGCTGACGTTTGGTTCGACGCTGAAGCCGTCGGAAAACGTGAAGCTGCAAGTGTTTGAAGTTCCGGCGGACTGCAAAATCAATACGCTGAAGCATTTGCTGGCGAAAGAGACCGGCCGCGTGCTGGTGTTTTCGCGCACGAAGCGTGGGACGCAGCGGATCGCGGCGAACTTGAGCGACGATGGATTTGCGGTAGCGCAAATTCACGGCGACCGTTCGCAATCGCAACGCAATTCCGCGTTGGCGGGATTCCAACAGGGACGCTATCAAATTCTGGTGGCGACGGACGTGGCTTCGCGCGGCATCCACGTGCAGGACATCGTCCATGTCATCAACTACGATTTGCCGGAGATTGCGGAAAACTTTATTCATCGCGTGGGCCGCACCGGCCGCGCAGGCGAAAAGGGCGTGGCTTCCACGCTGATTACCCGCGATCAACGCGGCGAAATTTTTCAGATGGAGCGGACGCTCGGTTTGAAGATGGACAAGGTGCAGGCGAATCTGGAGCGGTATATTGCGCCGCCGCGGAAGCCTGGATTTAAGCCAGAACCGCAGGAAGACAATTACGGGCACCAGGAACGCCACGGACAGCGCGGGCGGAGACCTTTCCATGAGGGGCGCGGTGGGCACAACAGGCAGGGCGGCAATTCCAGACATGCTGGACATGGCAATTCTAGACACGAGCATGCGCCGCGAGCGGCTCACGCACAGCCGCAAGGGCCTCGATTTGTTTTGCCGGGCGAGAATCTGCAGAGACACGCGGAAAACTAGTCTCCTCTACAACCTGAAAAGAGCCGGCTTGCCTGGGAACGGGCAGGCCGGCTTTTTGTTTGTGGCTGGAACAAAAATCCAAAAAACGCAAAACCGCGTACGGGCACCTAGCTGTGAGGCATCGGTAAGGCGGTCGGGATTAGTGCCAGATAACGTTCCTGACGATGAGCACTACGATCATCAAGAGGGCCACCCAAATCGCCACTTTGCGGAGCGGCCCAACGCGTGGCATGCGCCAGTTGAAGGAAGAAGTCTTGCCGTCATCGAAACTCGACTTGCAATACCTGCAAGTATCGACGTCGAGCGGGCAGACTCCGCCGCAGTTCGGGCACGATTTGGAATAAGCCTATCCGACATGAGTGAGAAATAGCACTCGCGGAGAAAAACTTCCAGTGGTACGAACGGTAAAAATATCCGCCTACTAAACCGCCGGAATGTGCTGTCCAGGCGTTACGGAGTCGATTGAAAGAAAAATGGTGATGGGCTGCCGGAAAAGAAAAAGGGCCGCAGATTTCTCAGCGGCCCTAAACGCAAAATGAGTTGTGGAATGTTTTGACCCGATACGATCTGACAGAATCTGCCCGAAGTTGTAAATCGAACGTTGCATCGTAAGCCCGTGAGAGCGAACGATGCGTTGGTCAGCATAAACCGCACACCATAGCGGGGTAGCTGACGCTTTCTTTAGAAAGGAGGTGATCCAGCCGCAGGTTCTCCTACGGCTACCTTGTTACGACTTCACCCCAATCATGAGTCATACCTTGGGCGCTTGCGTCCTTGCGGTTCGCGCGGCGACTTCTAGTACAACTCACTTTCGTGATGTGACGGGCGGTGTGTACAAGGCCCGGGAACGTATTCACGGCGCCGTTCTGATGCGCCATTACTAGCGATTCCGGCTTCATGCAGTCGAGTTGCAGACTGCAATCCGAACTGAGCGCGCTTTTTTGCGATTAGCTCCCCCTCGCGGGTTTGCAACGCTTTGTAGCGCGCATTGTAACACGTGTGTAGCCCTGGACATAAAGGCCATGCTGACTTGACCTCATCCCCACCTTCCTCTCCGTTATCCGGAGCAGTCCTTGTAGAGTTCCCCCTTGCGGGTGGCAACTACAAGTAAGGGTTGCGCTCGTTGCGGGACTTAACCCAACACCTCACGGCACGAGCTGACGACAGCCATGCAGCACCTCTACACAGGTCCCTTGCGGGAAGTCTCTGTTTCCAAAGATGGTCCTGTG
>DATLVG010000056.1:0-6533 GCA_035577625.1 Candidatus Dormiibacterota bacterium | reverse complement strand
AGCGCCTACGAACAGTATGAAAAGCAGGAAGGCGACTTCGCCGAGGGCGCGGAAGCCGTGGCGGTTGTCGATACGTTCAAAGCGGAACCAGCTGAAGCGACGGTTCCGCCGGACGAGGAGTCTCGCTAATCCAGCGCGGGTAAGAGAGTTTTTGCGGCCCGCCTCGATGCAATCGCGGCGGGCCGTTTTTGTAAGAGTTCATAAAATTTTGGAAAAAGTTCGACGAAAGTTCCGAGAAAGATAGAGAAAAAGGATGAGTACACCAAATACAGCCATGGAAATTCCAGCCAAGCTCGTGAAGGAATTGCGCGATCGCACGAATGCGGGGTTCAACGATTGCCGCGCGGCGCTGGTTGAAGCGCAAGGCGACCTCGAAAAAGCCATCGCGGTGTTGCGCAAGAAAGGACAAGCCGCGGCCGCGAAAAAGGCCACGCGCGAAGCGTCGGAAGGGCTCGTCGGCAGTTACATCCACGCGGGCGGAAAAATCGGCGTGCTGGTGGAAATCAATTGCGAATCGGACTTCGTGGCGCGCACGGAAGCGTTCCAGCACTTGACGCATGACATTGCGATGCACATCGCGGCGCTCGATCCGCGTTACGTTCGGCGCGAGGATGTGACGCCGGAAATGCTGGAGAAAGAGCGCGAGATTTATAAAGCGCAGGCTCTGGCGACCGGCAAGCCGGAAAATGTTGTCGAACGCATCGTCAGCGGCAAGATGGAAAAGTTCTACGAGGAAAACTGCCTCTACGAACAGCACTTCATCAAGGACGAGAGCGTAACGATCAGCGAAATGGTGAATTCGGCGATCGCAAAGCTCGGCGAAAACATTACGATTCGCCGCTTTTCGCGCTTCAAAGTAGGTGAAGTGGCTGCGACTGCCGCCGATGCGCCGGCACCGACGGCTTAAGCTGAAATTGCGTTCCACGTATACATTCCAGAGCGTTCCGACCGAGTCGGAACGCTCTTTTTTGTGAGACTTGCGTGTACGCGCGGGGCGAGTTTGCTACAATTTTGCGGGATTTGACCGGCAGTCGCGGAGAGCCATGCCAGCGAAAAAGAATGCCTCGAAGAAAAGCTCGAAAAAAAAACCGATCTATCAAAGAATTTTGCTCAAAATTTCCGGCGAGTCGCTGCAGGGACCACAAGGATACGGCATTCACGGCGAAACGATTCAAGCCATCGCGCGCGAATTGAAGGAAGTGCACGACCTCGGCGTGGAGATTGCGCTGGTTGTCGGCGGCGGAAATATTTTTCGCGGTGCGCGGCAAAAGGGATTTGAAATCGATCGCACGACCGGCGACTACATGGGCATGATGGCCACGGTCATCAATGCACTGGCGCTGCAGGACGCGCTGGAGAAGGAAAGCGTTCATACGCGCGTGCTGAGTGCGATCGTGATGCAGCAGGTTGCGGAGCCGTTCATTCGGCGGCGCGCGATGCGGCACCTCGAAAAAGGGCGCGTCGTGATTTTTGGCGCGGGCACGGGCAATCCTTATTTTTCGACGGATACGGCCGCGGCGCTACGCGCGATGGAAATCAAAGCAGACGTAATTTTGAAGGCGACGCGCGTGGAAGGTGTTTATGACGCCGATCCAGAAAAAGTGGCGAACGCAATGCTATTCGAACAGATCACGTATCAGGACGTTCTGCAGCGGAATTTGAAGGTGATGGATTCGACGGCGATTTCGCTGTGCATGGACAACGGTATGCCGATCGTGGTGTTCAATATGGGCGAGTACGGAAATATCAAACGCGTGGTGCAGGGCGACCGAGTCGGCTCGAAGGTTACGACGGGGTGAGGAAGTTGTAAGTTTTGACGTTGTAAGTAAAAACAAAAAATTGGTCCAAGAAGTGGCTCAGGGCAAAGGCGAGCTTTTTTTAAGAAAACGCAGGTCGTTCCATATTTCGACTGAGGAAATAAAACCATGTCAACGATAGGATCAACGAAGGAAGCGAGCGCTGCCGGGAAGACCCGGATGGAAAAAGCCGTCGAAGATTTTCGCAAAGAGTTGGCCACGGTGCGCACAGGCCGGGCGAACGCCTCCATTCTCGATAACGTGCGCGTGGACTATCACGGCACGCCGATGCCGGTGAATCAGCTCGGCACGGTGACGGTGCCGGACCCGACGATGATTGTCATCGCACCGTGGGACACGAGCGCGGTGGCCATGATCGACAAGGCGATTCGCACGTCGGACCTCGGACTGAACCCGACGAACGACGGCAAAGTGGTCCGCGTGCCGGTTCCGTCGCCGACGGAAGAGCGCCGCAAGGAACTCGTCAAACAGATGCACAAAATGCTGGAGAACCACCGCACGGCCGTGCGCAATATCCGCCGCGACATCAAGGAAGCCATCGACAAGCTAGAGAAAGACAAGAAGATCAGCCAGGATGAACAGAAGCGTTCACTCGACGAATTGGAAAAGCTGACGCACTCCGAGACTAGGAAGATTGAGGACATGGCGGCGGCGAAAGAAAAAGAAGTGATGGAGATTAGGTAGGGCCGTTCTCAGTTGTCACCGGTATTCAGTCAAGGAAAAAGCTCGCCATCGCGGGCTTTTTTTATTTTGGCTTTGCGAGCGCGGGAGAGTCGGGCTTTTCGAGTTCGAAGAGGAGCGCCTGATCGTTTTGCACGGCGTGGAGGAACGCGTTCAGGTCAAGCGCGCGGTCGTTCGGTAGTTCGGGCGCAATAAAATTCAGGCGCCGTGAAAAATGCAACACGTTGAGTCTTGCCGAGTACTGCGATGCGAACGTCGCGTAGTCGCGTTTGACGGACGTGCCCGGCGGCGCTTGTGCTGTTGTCCCGGCCGGCAATCGCAGCGCTCCGCTTAACTCCACATCAAGTGACGGGCCGAGTTCAATCTTGCCGTCGGCTGGCAACTTTTTCGGCGCTTCCGGCAAGCCAGGCAAGGGAAGCAGCGCCGGAATGCGGACCGGCTTTTTCGACCAGTCGACGAATTTTTCCTGTGTGAGTTCGTACTCGACTTCGAACGGTTTGTCCGTTTCGTAAGGGTCAGACGTCTTCACGCTTGTCACTTTTCCACGAAACCCGTCAGACAGCGCGAGATATTGCGCAATCTGCAACTGTTTTTCTTTCGGCGTGGTATGAAACGTCACGCGAAGCAGCAGTTCGTTATCGCCGCGAAGCCGGTACTTCACTTTCGACGAGAGCGTGCCTGCTGTGTCCAGCGCGGAACTGGTTTCGACATGCTGCGATGCATTGAACGGCAATTCGCTGGGCAGCGTCGATAGCAGTTCGACGGCCATCTCGCCAGGGACTCCCATTTCCACCGCGCAAAATGCCTGCTTGCCGCGAAGCTTGGACGAGATAACGCCGAACGGAGCTACTTCGAGCGCTGGATCGAGCGCGGTTATTTTGCCAGGCTTCAAAACGGCACCGACGAGAATGTGATCGAAACGCGCCGGTAACGAGGTGGCGCCGAGTTTGCCGTCGGAAAACGTGAAGTAGACATACGGTTCGACGGTGATGGCGCGGGACAGCGCGGCGAAAAGCGCCGCTTTGTCCTCTGGTGTGCCGTAACCGGCCTCGAGAATCTCGTCAGGCTTGCGTGTGCGATAGTCCGTGGAACCGACCGGTAAGTCTACCGTGGCGATTTTCTTCGAAACGAAGCCATAGATGGCGCGGAGTCTGGAGGCGGGATCTTTGCCTTGCTCGAAAAACTCTTCAGCTTTTGCCCGAACGGTCGAGCTGGGCGCTTCGCGCGGATAGAGCATTCCTGCCAGCTTGCCGGCGAGTTTTCCGTAGTCGTTCAGTGTACTTAGCGCGATGTCCGCTTTTCCGTCGCTTTGCTCCTGTGCCGCCGCTGAATCCGTTTGCTGCGTGCGGCGCCAGTGGAACACGCCGCGCGTGGCATCACCTGCACCTGACGTTTCGATTGGATCCGCGGGAGTTTGCGGATTGATGTGCACCGGCACATTGGCGGGCAAGTCCAATGCGAAGTCCTCCGTCTGCACCACACCGGTGCGATCGAAGGAATGGCTCAGCCAGAAATCGGGAGCAAGCGGAGAATTCGTGGTCTTGGTGATGACGCGATACTCGAGTGAGTCGCCGGGCTGAAGGCCAAGAATGCGAACGGATTTGACACGCACGTCCTGGTAGGCGGGAAATTTCTCGACGGCAGGATTGGCGACGTCCGCAATAGCACTAGGCAAGATGTCCGCGGTCCCGCCGCTTGCGTGTGTGATATGCACCAGAGGGATTTCCACGGATTGGAAGCTGCGGTTGTAGTCGAAATTCAGGCGGGCGAACTGGCGCACGCCAAGTTCGCTGTTGATCTTTACCAGAGCGTGGACTTCTTTTCGCGAATCGCCGTTTTCTTCGAAGCGATATTTCGTTTCGAGCAGCTCAATCTGTGCCGCGTTAGGCGGCACGGGCGGTTTTTCTTGTGCAGCGGCAGCGGGTTGCTCTTTCGGCGCTTCGGGCGGAGCTTGCGCAAATACATTTACCGCGGAAAACAAGATACTCAAGCTAAACAGTACAGCCCACTTAGGAATAAGTTCGCGAAAGGCGCTCATAAGGGTCTTATCGAGTTTAGGATTCGTCAATCGCTGCGTAAAGTTGCGCGTAGCGCGCTGTTTCCCCCGCGGCAAACGGTGCGCGTCCCAGTTCGGCGCCGAAACGCTTTTGAACAGGGTGCGTCAGAGCTAGTGGTAGTCTTTGTCGGCGCGAATGCGCCAGGAGAGAGCGAATGAAGAGAGTGCTGGTGATACCCGGACTGGCAGTGGTGGCAATGCTCGTCGTGGCCGGAGTGGCTGCTGCGGACAACAAACCGAAAGGCCCGAAGGAAGACGGCACGATGCCGTCGCTGGTAAAAATCGCGGGCGAAGGGATGATGAACTCCCGCGCCTACCAGTATCTGACAGAATTGAGCGATGACATTGGCTCGCGCGTGACCGGATCGCCGAGCGAGCGCAAGTCCGAGGAATGGGCCGTCGCGAAAATGAAGGCGATGGGCCTTGAAAATGTTCACACGGAAAAATATGCGATTTGGCGAGGCTGGACGCGCGGTACCGCCGACGCGAAGCTTCTTTCGCCGATGACGCGGCCGCTGCACGTCGATGCGATGGGTTGGGTTGGCTCGACGCCCGCGGGCGGTGCCGATGGCGACGTGGTCACGGTGGATCTGTTCAACCTCGATGAAGAAGCGAAGAATCTCGGCCGGCTAAAAGGGAAAATCGTTCTGGTGCAGGCCAAAGGCAAACCGAAAAAGGACTTCATGATGATCTTCGCGGACTTCGGAAATTTTCTGAAGACGCTGTCGAGTGCGGGTGTTGTCGCCGTAATTGGCGGACAAGGCGGCTCGCGTTCCGCCGGCATGAATCTGACACACACGGGAATTCTCGGTTTTGACGCCGATTTTGCAGTTCCCATCGTTTCGATGACGAACGAAGATCAGGGCCAGCTGGAACGCTTGATCGAACGCGGCATCACTCCGCGCATGCACATCAACGTGCAGAATACGTTCACCAATGGTCCAGTCGAAACAGCGAACGTCGTCGGCGAAATTCGTGGAAGCGAACACCCGGAGCAGGTTTTTGTCGTCGGTGGACATCTCGATTCGTGGGATCTTTCGCAAGGAACGACGGACAACGGTTCCGGTACGGCTGCTACTCTTGGCGCTGCGGAAACAATCATTCGCGCAGGATTGCGTCCGCGCCGCACTTTGCGGTTTGTCCTTTTCACCGGAGAAGAACAAGGCCTCGACGGCTCGTTCGCGTATTACAAACAGCACAAGGCGGAATGGGCGAATCACCTTGGCGATTTGATTCTCGATGAAGGGCAGGGAATCGTGAAAAATTTCCAACTCGGCGGACGCGATGATTTGGTACAGGCGATGGAAGTCTTCACGGAGTCGGTTTCAAATCTTCGCCGCGTGAAAGTGAACGACAAGATCGAATCCGGCACGGACACGCTTCCTTTCTCGATGTATGGTTTGCCGGGAATCAACATGGAGCAAGAGGGCGCCGACTACAACTTCACGCATCATTCCGCCGCCGATGCGCTCGAAGCACAGAAACCCGACATCCTGGCGCAGAACTCCACCCTGATGGCTTTGACGGCTTTCTGGATTGCTGACCGGCCCGAGCGCTTGGCTGAACCATGGTCCGATGAGCGCACTGCCAAGATGCTCCGCGACCAGCACGAATATGAGGAGTTGAAGGCGTTTAGTTTGTGGCCCTATGGCGACAAGGGCTTGGAGAAAAAGGACAAAACGGAGTAGTTAACGTGTTGCAAATACATGGGTTAGATGGTTGACTGGGGCCCCGACAGGGGGTCTACCCCGGCTCAACCGCCCTTAAGAGGGGGCATTCGCCCATTGTTTGCCTTCGAGCCGGCCGCGGGCGACCCAAGCAGTCCCCTAACCGGCCTCTGATTTCGGCCTAAAGTTTTCCTCAGCCCGCCGCGAATGCGATTTGACACATGCAAACTTCTCCCCTATACTCTGTGTTTCGTTAGGGGTAGTTGTACCTAGCAGTAGCGCGTCGGGGGAGTTTAGACGCGTGCAGTTGGA
>DATLVG010000055.1:0-6783 GCA_035577625.1 Candidatus Dormiibacterota bacterium | reverse complement strand
CTCGATGGAAAAGTTGCCCTGGTCACCGGCGCCGCCAGCGGGATCGGCAACGCCATCGCGCGTGTGTTCGCCAGCGCCGGCGCGGAAGTGTTTATTGTGGACATCGATCCGGCCGCCGGCCAGGAAGCTGCGCGCTCGATTAGCGCGACCGGCGGCAAATCCACGAGTTTTCAATGTGACATCACCAACCAATCTCAAGTCGTCGAAACGTTTCGCGCTGTTAATGCATTGCGTCCGCTCGATATTCTCGTCAATAACGCCGGCGTTTCGCACATCGGCAACGTGGAAACCACCACGGCCGCCGATTTCGAGCGGATCTTTCGCGTCAACGTGCAAGGCATGTTTCATTGTTTGCAGAGCGGCGTTGCCGCCATGAAAGACCGCGGCGGCGTGATTTTGAATATAGCGTCAATCGCGGCTACGGCGGCACTCGCCGATCGTTTCGCTTATTCGATGAGCAAAGGCGCTGTGGTTGCTATGACACTTTCCGTGGCGCGTGACTATCTCAAACATAAAATTCGCTGCAATTGTATTTCGCCTGCGCGCGTGCACACGCCTTTCGTCGACGGCTATTTGAAGAAACACTATCCCGGGCACGAAGAGGAAATGTTCAAAGTCCTCTCCGCTTCGCAACCAATCGGGCGCATGGGCCAGCCGGACGAAGTCGCATATCTCGCCCTTTTTTTGTGTTCGGAACAGGCTAGCTTTCTCACTGGCGTCGACTATCCGCTCGATGGTGGTTTTTTTAATTTGCATGGGTGAGTTTCGCCTGCCCAGCCGAAGCGAACTAGATGATCATCGACGCTCATCAGCATTTCTGGCAGTACGATCCGCGCCGCCACGGCTGGATCACGGACGCCATGGCCGTCTTGAAGCGCGATTTCCTTCCCGCTGACCTGGCCCCGCAGCTCTTGCAAAGTCACGTAGACCGAACCGTCGCTGTCCAGGCGGAGACTTCTTTGCGCGAGACGGAATTTCTGCTGGATCTTGCAGCCAGGTCCGAACGAATTGCCGGCGTCGTCGGCTGGATTGATCTCACTTCTCCAACGATCGCCGAACAGCTTCAGTCATTCAAGGGGCGCAAGAAACTCTGCGGCTTCCGCCATCTCGTTCAGGACGAGTCCGACGACCGATATCTATTGCGGGAAGACGTCGTGCGCGGCATCAGCGCGATCGGCGACGCTGGCTTCACTTACGACCTCCTGCTCTATCCGCGTCAGCTGCCAGCTGCGATTGAACTCTTCGCACACTGTCCGAAGCAGAAATTCGTGCTCGATCATTGTGCCAAGCCCTTTATTAAGGCGCACCAGTTCGAACCGTGGGCCATGCACATCCGTGAACTCGCACAGTTCCCGCACGTCTGCTGCAAACTCTCAGGCCTCATCACCGAAGCGGACTGGCATTCCTGGCAGCCTGCCGACCTGCGCCCTTATCTCGATTTAGTTGTGGAAGCCTTCACCCCTTCTCGATTAATGTTTGGCTCCGACTGGCCGGTCTGTTTGCTCGCAGGGGAATACGCCGCGGTGAAAGGGTCTATCGAATCGTACGCACAACAATTTTCACCGCAGGACCGTGCGTTCATTTTCGGTAGAGTGGCCGCCCAGTTTTACGACCTAAAGGACGTTGTCTTATGAATTTGGATCTTGCTGGCAAAGTGGTCATCATCAGCGGCGGTGCAAAAGGAATCGGTGAAGCGATTTCGCTCGGCTGCGCCGCCGAATCCGCGATACCGGTCATGCTCGATCGCGACGGCGCTGCCCTTAGCCAGATGGAAGAAAAACTGGCCGCTGCGGGTCACCGTTACGGCGCTTTTCAATGCGAACTCACCGACGCCGCGCAATGCGAACGCGCCATTCAATCGGCGGTGGAGAACTTCGGCAAGATCGATGCTCTGGTCAACAATGCGGGTGTTAACGACGGCGTTGGCCTCGAAAAAGGCTCGCCGGAAAAATTCGCTCATTCGCTCCAGAAAAATCTTTCGCATTATTACGCTCTCGCCCACTTCGCGTTTCCCGCGCTCAAGACTTCTCATGGATCGATCGTCAATATTGCGAGCAAGACGGCCGTCACAGGACAGGGCGGCACGTCCGGCTACGTTGCGGCGAAAGGCGCGATTCTGGCCCTGACGCGCGAATGGGCCGTCGAATTTCTTCCGCACCAGGTGCGCGTCAACGCCGTTGTTCCTGCTGAAGTCATGACGCCCCTCTACCAGCAATGGCTCGCGACCTTTCCCGACCAGCAACAAAAGCTCGCTTCCATCGTTTCCAAAATTCCACTCGGTGGCCGCATGACGCGCGCCGAAGAGATTGCCTCGATGGTTGTCTTTCTGATTTCCAGCCAAGCCTCGCACATCACCGGCCAGCATTTTTTTGTCGACGGCGGCTACGTCCACCTCGATCGCGCCTACACACCACCGGAGAAAAAATAGATGACGCAACCCCCCGCCCCTCCTCTCACAGACCGTCGGTACACAATTCCGTTCCTCTTGATCACGAGCTTATTTTTCCTTTGGGCCCTCGGCGTCAATCTCAACGACATCCTTATCCCGCACTTCAAAAAAACGTTTGCGCTGAACGACTTCCAGTCCTCGTTCATTCAAGCGGCATTTTTCGGCGGCTACTTTCTCGCCGCGCTGCCTGCCGGCTGGCTCATGAGCCGTATCGGCTACAAACGCGGAATCCTTGGCGGACTGTTTCTCTGTGCCGCCGGTGCGCTGCTTTTCATCCCTTCGGCAAAAGCCGGCGTCTACTATTTCTTTCTTGGCGCACTTTTCCTCATGGCTTGCGGCCAATCGTTTCTGGAAGTCGCTGCCAATCCCTACATCACGATCCTCGGCCCGCCGGAAACTGCCGTGCGTCGCCTGAATCTTGCCCAATCCTTCAACGCCGTCGGCGCCGTCATCACACCGTTTCTCGGTGCTGCGTTTATTCTCACCGATACGAAGCACACTCCAGCCGAGCTTGCCGCGATGACGGCTCAACAGACATCCGCATACCGGATTGGCGAAGCCAGCGCTGTTCGGCTGCCCTACCTCATCATCGCGGGGATTTTTGCTCTCGCGGCGCTCCTTATCTGGATCACAAAGCTCCCCGAGGCGCGTGATGCCGAACCATCCGGGGCGCCAACAAAATCTCATGCGACGGTCTTCGACGTCCTTCGCGTTCGCCACCTTTCGCTCGGCGTCCTCGCGCAATTCTGTTACGTGGGCGCGCAAGTCGGCGTCGCCAGCTTCATCATCCGCTTCGCTGAACACACGCTACCCGGTCTTTCCGAGAAATCGGCCGCTCATTATTTACAAGCGCATCTTGTCGGCTTCATGCTCGGCCGTTTTTCAGGATCAGCCATCATGAAAATCTTTCCAGCGCCGCGGTTGCTGGCTCTTTTTGCATTTTCTTCCGTTGTCTGCCTTCTGCTCGTAATCCTCGCAACCGGCCACATCGCTGTCTGGGCCATCGTACTCATCGGATTTTTCCACTCCATCATGTTTCCCACGATCTTCGCTCTTGGCATCGATGGCCTCGGCGACTTCACAAAGGTCGGCTCGTCACTTCTGGTAATGGCGATCATCGGGGGCGCAATATTCCCAAGCGCGATGGGACGCATTTCCGACGCTACAAACATCCAAATCGCTTTTATCGTTCCCTTGCTCTGTCACCTCGTGGTGTTTTATTTCGCTTTGCGCGGTTACAAGCCCGCAGTCGCGGCTCGCGCCGGCGCTCCGGCGCCAGCAGCGTAGATTTATCAGGAGGCCGTCCATGCTTCGCAGGCACTGTCTGGCGCTCGACCTAAAAGACGATCCCGCCATCATCGCCGAATACGACCGTTACCATCGCGCCGTCTGGCCGGAAATTCTGCAATCTCTCCGCGACGCCGGAATCGACGACATGGAAATCTACCGCATCGAAAATCGCCTCTTCATGATTATTGAAGTAACGGACGGTTTCACATTCGAAGCGAAACAAGCCGCCGACCTCAAGAGCCAGATCGTCCAAAAATGGGAAACGCTGATGGGAAATTTTCAGCAGCCGTTGCGCTCGGCCAAACAAGGAGAAAAATGGCTCCGCATGACGCGCGTTTTTTCTCTAAAGGATTCCTAACTCCACGCCACGACTTCCTGCCGTTGCTCGCCCAGCCCATCAATCCCCAGCCGCATCACATTCCCCGGCCGCAAATAGACAGGCGGTTTTTGCCCGAGCCCCACGCCTGGCGGCGTACCTGTCGAAATAATGTCGCCCGGCTGCAAACTCATGAACCGGCTCAAATAACTCACGAGATGCGCAACGCCGAATACCATCGTCTTCGTCGTTCCATCCTGATAACGCTTCCCATCGACTTCCAGCCACAAACGCAGATTCTGCGGGTCAGGCACTTCGTCTCGCGTCACCAGCCACGGTCCAATCGGACCAAATGTATCGGCACTTTTCCCCTTCACCCACTGCCCCGTGCCTTCCAGCTGAAACGCTCGCTCGGATAAATCATTCACCACACAGTAGCCCGCGACGTACAAAAGTGCCTCGCGCTCGTCCACGTATTTCGCTTCTTTCCCAATCACCACGCCCAGCTCAACTTCCCAATCCGCCTTTTCGGCGCCGCGCGGAATCACGACTTTGTCATAAGGTCCGCAAATCGCCGACGTCGCTTTCATAAACAGGACCGGCTCTGCTGGAACTTTCATTCCGGACTCCGCCGCATGATCTGAATAGTTCAACCCGATGCAAACAAATTTGCCGACTGATCCGACGCATGGCCCAATCCGCGGTGATCCCTCCACCAGCGGCAGCCGGCTCGCATCGATTATGCTCAATTTCTTCAGTGACTCCGGCGATAACACCTCGCCCGTAATATCTGGCACCACGCCGCTCAAATCCCGAATCTTCCCAGCCGAATCAATCGTCCCCGGCCGCTCCGCGCCAGCATTCCCGAACCGCACCAGTTTCACGCTAGTCTCCCCGTCGGTTTTTGCTTTGCTACTTTGTCTACGATATTGCGTTGCGTTCTCACGTCGGAAGTGTAGCAAACTGATGAACCTCCGAGTTGCAGCGCGGCCACCGCGGACTCGTTCTAGGTGTTCTTGATTTCGATCGACTTGGTTTTCACATCGGATGATGCGGCATCATCGCATCCCACGCGTTCCAGAACGCGCGCATTTCCTCGGGCAGCCCGAGCGATACACGAATGTGCTTTTCAAACCCGGGATATTCGGCCCGCACCAGAACGCCCTTGCCACGGAGCATTTCGGCCGTTTCTTTGCCGCTCACAAACGTTCGCATCAGAACGAAGTTCGTTTCGGAGTCGAGGCAACGCAACATACGCGCATTGGCCTGATTGAAAAATTCTTGCCGGTCATTCGAATTGAGCTGCGCAATCCTTTTGACGTGCGCCGTATCGCCAAGCGCTGCCAACGCCACGCGAGCCGCCACGGCATTTATACTGCCTGGCAATTGCCGGGCCTTGAGCCGTTTCGCCGTTTCCTCGGACGAAACCGCGTACCCCAGGCGCAATCCTGCCAATCCGTAGACTTTCGAAAACGTGCGCGTCACGACCATCCTCGGGTCAGTGGCCGCTCGTTTCGCCCATGAGCCGTAGGCTCCGCTCGGCGAGACATAGTCATGATACGCTTCGTCCATCACCACAAAAGTTTCGGCAGAAATCTTCGGCAAAAGTGTTTCGAGCGTGCCCCTTGGCGTCAAAGTGCCGGTTGGGTTGTTCGGATTGCAAACGTAGAAGATGCCGGTCTTCGCGTCCGTCTGCGCGACCATCGCAGGCAGATCGTGCGCGTACTCGTGCGTGAGCGGCACATTTCGCACTTCCGCGCCAGCTAACTTCGCGGCGGTCGCGATCGATGGAAACGTGGGCGTCGCCATCACGAGGTTTTTTCCCTGGGCGAGACAAGCTTCCGCCGCCATCCGCAAAAGCTCGGTCGAACCACATCCCAGCGTTATATTCTTGGGCGCCACGCCATGCGCGCTGGCAATCGCCTCGCACAGCTTCTCGATTTCCTTTTCTGGATAGCGGTTTACTGCGCCAACCGCCTGCTGAAACGCTTCCTTCGTTTTTTCCGACGGTCCATAAGCGTTTTCATTGCTATCCAGTTTCGCGACGATGTCCGAGCCTTCAGCCGAAGCGCATGCAGACTCCACGACGCTCGTCAGCAAAACCGACGCGGCAGCAGTCACGCCAAACTGCCGCAGCAATTCTCTTCGATCGATGCGCATCGCGACGTCCTCGCTCATTGGTTATTGTTCGCAGATAAATCCCGCGGTCCGGCTCGCACCGGTAGCGCAGTTTGCGAAATTTCGCGGATATCCATTTACCTGCAGAGGCAGCTTACTGTACAACCAGCGTGATTGGCATCGAGTGCGAGAGATTGCCGGACGTACCGGTAATCGTCATGGTATAAGTGCCGGTTCGGGCCCGCTTGCCCGCGTGCACGGTTAGAACAGACGAGCCGGAGCCTGTCACCGTGGTCGCACTCAACGTCGCCGTAACGCGCGCTGGCATTCCACTAACTCTGAGTGATACCGACCCGGTAAAACCCTGCAGCGCCGACACCGTGATCGTGTCCGTCCCGGTACCGCCGCGTGCAATGTGGACCGTGGCTTGCGAGGCGCTCAGTGCGAAATCACCCGCGGATGTCACTACGAGCGTTACGCTCGCTGAATGCGTCAGCGAAGCCGTCGTCCCCGTGATGGTAACCGCATAACTGCCGACTGGTGTGTTCGCCGCCGTCGTGACTGTCAACGAAGAGTTTCCGGATGTTGAAATCGTCGCCGGTACAAAAGA
>DATLVG010000054.1:0-3299 GCA_035577625.1 Candidatus Dormiibacterota bacterium | reverse complement strand
TTCCGCGTCGGCGCCACCAGCGCGCGAAGCTCCGCTTCAAGAAACGGCTCGTGACCGGTACGCGCGCGCATCAACACAATCAACGTCACGCCATTCTTCGGCAGCTTCGTATGATTCGACGCGCTCGCTTTCCGCGAGCCTCTATTTTTTCGGGAAGCCTTCTTTGCTTTCCTCTTTGCCATGGCGGCGGGGATTGTACCCCAAAAGCCCCCATTGGCAAGCAATCAAGCAATACTGTCCCTGTTTCTGTCTGTGCCTCTGTGGCAAATCAGTTTTTTCGCCTCACTTCGCGGCGTCCTTGCGCCCCGCATTCAAGCTGTCAAAGTTCATCACCGTATTCAGCACCAGCGCATACGTCCCGCGAGTTTCGCCGCGATACACCGGATTGATCGAGAACAACACAACGTGCCCCTGCCCAACCGGCATATCGAGCACCGCTGGATGCTGCGCAATTTCCCCGCCGCCATCCACCAATCCGGAAATCAGCAAATCCTTTGCGTTCGCGTATCGCAGCACCACGCGCGCACGATTCGCCGCCGGAATCACCCGCGCATTGTTGTGCGTCTGTTCCGGAGTCAGCGGCGGATACTCCCAAACCTCCGACTCTTGCTCTTCCGGCACTTCCGCACCGCCGCGTCCGACGGCAAAATCCGGATCGTCTTTCGTGCCGCGCCCAGTCGGCCGTTGCTTCATGTCCGGACCCAATCGTCTCCGCCTGCGGCCACCTGCCACGCTGCTCAAAGAAAAAATAACGCCGTCGTCGCAGTACGCGGGAATCTTCTCGTCGTATCCATACGCAATCGGACTCGCCGCGTCCACCAATTGTGTTCCCACCACTGCGCCAACGATTTTCATCTTTTCGCTTCGTGCCGCGTTCACTCCCGCGCCCATTCCGACCGAAAGCGCGAACTGCGCCGTGTCATCAACCGTCAATAGCACGCCCCCGTTCTGCACGAAACTCTGCAATTTCGCCAGACCGTCATATCCAAGCCCGGGCCGCATATCGTCCGTCGAATCGTTTTTTCCAACGAGATTCGGTGTCAGCTCCGTCGTCTTCCACGGCAGTGGATTTCCCCAAGCCGTTGGCAGTCCCTGGATAATTGCTGTCGCCGAAGCATTAATTCCAACCGGCGGAAACAAAATCACGTCGTACTTCGCACGCAAATCCGGAATCTTCCCAATCGCCTGCGTGCTCATGTATTCGTATGGAATCTGCAGCGAATCGAGCGCCAGCCGCCACCAGCCTTCCGTCTGCGTACTCAGCCAGGTGTGTATATATGCGATTCGCGCCGCGCGCATTGGATGCGTCTTCACGCTCGGAGCCGCGCCAAGCGCGGAAACTTGCAAGCCCAGCTCTTTCGCTGCGGATTCCACGTCTGCGCGCTTCGCATCGCGAATCAAGAACGTTCCACGCGCGAACTTTGCGCCGCCCGCGTCGAACGGCTCCTCCGCAGCCTCGATCGTCGCGTCTTTCAACTTGTATCGCAGCGTAGCCAACGCCGGCTCCGCATGGTTGTTGATCGCAAAAATCGCGCCGTCGCCTTTCAGCCCGCCTGCCGCGCGCACTTCGCTGACTTTCTCCATCGGTGCATCCAGAATTTTTGCATCCGTCACGCGGACAACTTGCACGCCAAAAAGTTCGCCAAACGTCCAGCCCGTATCGTCGTACGGCGTCTTCTGCGGATCTTCCGGGCTCCAATACTGGTGATCCAGCAAAGCATCCGCAATGCGTGAATACGGCTGGTCCATGCGAATCACGAAGCTCCCGCCGGGAAAACTCCGCGTCGTCGGCTCTTTCTTTTCATCTTTCGCTTCGCCGGATTTTTCTCCTTCTTTCTTCTTTTCTTTCTTCACCGGCAAAGCGATCGTGATCGCAGACTTGGCACGCGAAATCTCCACTTTCTGTTTCTGCAAAACTTGCAGCAAATCCGCCTGCAACGTCCCTCGTGGCTCATCTGCCGGCAAAACGTACGCAGCCGGTCCTTCAGTGCCGGGTTTTGTGACGGAGCGCTTTGCTTTCAGGTAAAAATTCTTGAGGAATAGGCGCTTATTTTCGTTGAAATAGTGAAGAGAAACGAGCAAGCCCGTCTCTTCATAATTGTTGTTGTCACGCTGCGACCACAATGTCTTCGGCAGCGGAGGATTCTGCTTGAACCACGTCCGTGCATATTCTTCCGGCTCCAGCGTTCTCTCACGTGTATCGGCATTTCCATTGCCGAACGTTTCGTACAACCGGCTGATTCCATTGTGCAGCGCCGCGAGGAACATCAAATATCCCGGCGACCAGGTGTCAAAGTCTCCGTGTGTAAACACTCCCGGCATCCCAAATTTGGTCATGTCCGCGACGTTCCTCGACGCGATCATGTTCCATTCGTCGGCAAGGATCGGATCGATCCACGCGTTGTATGGACCGTCTCCAACCGTGTTGTCATAGAGGTAGGGGACGGATTCATGCAGATCGTGCAAAACCTGCGCTTTCCAGTCCACGTAAGTATTCAAAACATTTTGCGTGAGTTTCAGCGTCATGCCCATCGCGTCGCGATTGTTGTCGTGGGCAACGTATTTGCCCCAATAAATCAGCGGCGGATAAAACTCTTTTGGGTGCGCAAGATGCCATTTGTAAACGTCCACGACACGGTCGCGGCCGTCGACTTCGACAACCGGAGTAATCAACGTGATGACGCCATCGCGAATATCTTTTATGTACGGGCTTTCGTCCACCACAAGCCGGTATGCCAATTCCATCAGGGCCGTTGGCGCGCCAGTTTCCGGCGAATGAATCGTTCCGGTGATGTAATAAACGGGCGTGCTTTGCGCGACGAGTTTGTCCGCTTCAAAGTCATCGGAATTGATCGTGCGCGGATCGGCAAGCTTCGCGAGGCGGGCGCGATTTTCTTCCAGCTTCTTCAGGTTTTCTTCCGAGGTGACGGCTACCGCAATCATTTCGCGGCCTTCTTCGGTGGTGCCGATGGAAATCACTTTCACGCGCGGGCTCGCCTTTTCCAACATGCGCATGTATCTATAAACATCTTCGGCGTACGGAAGAATTCCCGGCGCGCCGGCGACGTCGCCGAGCACGGCTTCCGGCGTGGGAACGTTGCTGGAAGCAGGCAGATAATCCACCAGCGGCGACGTGAAATAAGGCGCCGTCGTGTATTTTTTCATCTTCGCGGTGTATGCCTCATCGACCGGTTGTTTGGGGTCGCGACCGGGCGCGGATTCTCCGTCGCCCCACGCAAAAGGCGCCGCGGCGAGAAACAGCGCGATGGACGAAAGTACTTTCCAGAAATGATTCCGGT
>DATLVG010000053.1:0-3759 GCA_035577625.1 Candidatus Dormiibacterota bacterium | reverse complement strand
TCTTGCGCCATCCGCTCCGTATCGGTGTATGCATCGAACACGGCCTTCAGCACTGGCCGTGGCGAAGAACCGACCGTTCCGTTGTTTAGGTAGATCTCGTCGGGCGGGATCAGGAATTGCTTGCGCAGCTCTGTCCAATAGCCTTCCTCATCCTTGTTGTAGAGAGAGGAGTCCGGCAATTTGGCTGGCGCCTGAGTCAGTAGCGCGTCGAACTCTGGCGAAATCCCAAGGGCGCCTGCCACGCCTGCAAACGATGACAAAAATCCGCGACGATCCACCATGATTACCCTCCCACTCGCGATGTGTGCGGATTCTACGCGCTCCCGCGACAGGCAACAACGGTTCTTGCAAACAATCTCGCTTGCCGAGCAGCGCAAGCCGCACTATCGTACGAGGGTTTCAGGTTTCTGTCCGGAGAACTCATGCTCTCTCGTTCCGCTATTTGTTTGCTCGCCACGACATTCGTTCTCGCGTCTCAAGTGAATGCCCAGAAAACTCGCGCTGCCACGCAGGTGGGATCGCAGCGCGTCAAAGCAGTGAGCGAAAAGAAACCGCTTACCCCTGTCGAAACTGCAATCGCTACTCTCACCGCCGCGCGAACGTTCGAACAGGTTGCCATTTCACCGGATGCAAAAAGCGTGGCGTGGGTGGAAGGAATCCCGGGCAAGGGCGGAACCGAAACGGGCAACTCTGCGATTTATGTTTCTTCCGCCAATGGCAAGACTTCTCCGCGCCGTATCTCGGCCAGTCCTGGCCTACCCCGCAGGGAGGGTGGCATCGCCTGGTCACCGGATAGCAAGCAACTTGTTTTTCTCTCTGACGCCGCAAAGTCTGGTCAATCGCAACTCTATGTGACCAACCTAACGGGTCCCGCGAAGAGGCTCACCAACCTCAAAGGCTTTCTTGACGCGCCGCGCTGGTCGCCCGACGGAAAGACGATTGCCGTGCTCTTTATTGAAAACGCGCCGCGCGCGTCAGGTCCGCTCGTGGCGGAGACTGCGGAAACCGGCGAAATCAAAGATAGCTTCTACGAGCAGCGGCTTGCGATCGTCGACGTGGCGACCGGCAAGCTTCGTCAAGTTACGCCCGCCGACATGTATGTCTACGAATACGACTGGGCGCCGAATAGTCAGCATCTTGTCGCGACGGCCGCACGCGGCAATGGCGACAACAATTGGTATATCGCAGAGTTGTTCACGATTGACGCCGCTAGCGGAGCGATGAACTCCATTTACAAGCCCGCGCTGCAAATCGCCCGGCCGGTGTGGTCGCTCGATGGAAAGTCAATCGCGTTTATCGAAGGCCTGATGAGCGACGAACCGTCGGTGGGCGGTGACATTTTTGTGATGCCGGCGTCGGGCGGGAAGCCGAAGAATCTGACGCCCGAAAAGAAATTCTCCGCATCATGGCTCGCTTGGACGTCAAGTCAAACAATTATTTACGCGGCCCAGATCGGCGGTGATTCTGCAGTTGGCTCTGTCGATCCGCGTACCGGAGAGGTTCAGGACATTTATCAGGGTAGCGAATCGATCTCGGCGGGGCTGTGGAATCCAAACATCTCTCTCGCCGCCGATGGAGGGACGGCGGCGCTCACGATTAGTGCGTTCGACGCCCCGCCTGAAGTGTGGACGGGAAAAATTGGCCGCTGGACGCAACTCACCACGCACAACAAAGATGTGAAACCAGCATGGGGGCAATTGAAAAGCCTGCAATGGAAAAGCGACAGCTACGACGTACAAGGGTGGCTGGTTTATCCGCTGCATTTCGATCCGGCCAAGAAATATCCACTCGTCGTCGATGTGCATGGCGGTCCCGGCGCAGCCGTCCAATCGGGTTGGCCCAGCATCGGTGGCTTTGCGATGGCGTTGCCCGCTGCAGGTTATTTCGTTTTGCTGCCGAATCCGCGCGGAAGCTTTGGCCAGGGCGAAGCGTTTACGCGCGCCAACGTCCGGGATTTTGGTTATGGCGATTTTCGCGACATTCTCGCCGGCGTGGACGCGGCCCTCAAAGCCGCTCCAATTGATTCGAACCGGCTCGGGCTAACCGGCTGGAGCTACGGCGGATACATGAGCATGTGGGGCGTGACGCAGACGAATCGCTTTAAAGCGGCCGTCGCCGGAGCCGGCATTGCGAATTTGCTCAGCTATTACGGTGAAAACAAAATTGATCAGTGGATGATTCCCTTCTTCGGCAAATCGGTCTACGAAGATCCGGAGGTTTACTCGAAAAGTTCGCCGATTACCTTTATAAAAAAAGTGAAGACTCCCACTCTCGTTCTGGTCGGCGATAGCGATGGCGAATGTCCGACGCCGCAGTCCTACGAATTCTGGCATGCGCTTAAAACCCGCGGCGTCGAAACGAAACTCGTGGTCTACGAACACGAGGGCCATCACTTTGCCACGCCCGAGCACAACCGTGACCGCGTCATCCGCGTGGTCGAGTGGTTCGACTCGCATCTTCGCTAAGTCACGTCCTTTGTGCCGAGTGATTTGGGGCTAAAGGGCACTGTAACCACTCGCCAGTCCCGCGCGTCTATCCCTCTAATAAATCGGGTGTTGGCCGACTGCTCCATTCCAACGCTTCGCCGAGGGTACGGTCATCATCCTTTTTTTGCTTTCCCTCGGCGAGGCTCTTCTTTAAAAGTTACAGGGCAAGCGGACCTCAAAGAATCTACGTGCTTGCTCGAAATCCCTCTCTGTCCAGAACTTCGCGGACTTTTGCGGCAAGCATTGCCACAGTAAAAGGCTTCTGTAGGAACGCAAGGCCCTCATCCAATCCCTTGGCATGGATCAAGGTGTCATCCGTGTACCCGGACATGTAAAGAACCTTGATTCCCGGACGCAACCGCCCGACCTGTTCCGCAATCAGGCGCCCTGTTGTGCCCGGTAGGATCATGTCCGTCAACAACAAATCCATGCTTCCAGAATAGTTTGTGCACAGAGACGCCACTTCGCCCGAGCTCTCGGGAGAAAGTACGGTATATCCGCGCGCCTCAAGCATGGACCGCACTAGGTCTCGTACTGCCTGATCATCCTCGACGAGGAGGACAGTCTCCGAGCCGCGCGCGTCCGTGCGTTTTGATAACTTTTGAATTGTTTTTTCGGCACCGCTCTCGGACTGCGGCAGATACACATTGAAAGTTGTGCCCTTTCCGACCTCGCTATACACCCAAATGCTGCCGCCGCTTTGTTTGACGACGCCATATACCATTGCCAAACCTAAGCCCGTGCCGCGTCCCGCTTCCTTAGTCGTAAAAAACGGCTCGAAAATCCGCGTTTGCGTTTGCGCGTCCATACCCGTGCCGCTGTCGGACACGGTCAAACAAACGTGAGGTCCCGTGGAGGAACCAATATGCCGCTGGATGAAGCCCTCATCCAAAACGATGTTTTGCGTCTTCAGCGTCAATCGCCCGCCGCCTGGCATCGCATCGCGCGCGTTCACGCACAAATTCATCAGCACTTGCTCCAATTGTCCCGGATCGGCCTTGATTACCTGCAGGTCGTCGCTCAGCGACGTTTCTATTTCGATGTGCTCTCCGATGATCCGGCGCAACATCGACAGCAGATTCATGATCACGTCATTGAGGTTTACAGGGCGCACTTGAAGCACTTGCTGCCGGCTGAACGCCAACATCTGCCTCGTCAAGGCGGCGCCCCTCTCCGCCGCCTCGTGGATCTGGCCAGCCGCGCGCTGCCTCTTTGCATCTCCTTGCAACTCGTCTGCAAGGGAGCTGCTGTAGCTCAAGATGACCGTCAGCAG
>DATLVG010000052.1:0-38759 GCA_035577625.1 Candidatus Dormiibacterota bacterium | reverse complement strand
CGCGGACGATATCGGTGTTCTTGATCGCCAACGCCTCATCCACCGTCTTGCCCTTCACCCATTCTGTTGCCAGCGAAGAGCTGGCGCTCGCCGAGCCGCAGCCAAAGGTCTTGAACTTGGCCTCTTCGATCACCCGGGTGTCGGGATTAATCTTCATCTGCAGCTTCATTACGTCGCCGCACTCCGGTGCACCGACGAGGCCGGTCCCGACATTGGGATCTTCCTTCGGCAAGCTACCGACGTTGCGGGGATTGTTGTAGTGGTCTACAACCTTTTCGCTATATGCCATGAACCGCTCCTCAGTAGCCGCTTTCGCGGCCGAGTCGAATCTCCAGAAAACTTAATTGCTACGCGCCAGGTTTCCTATGCTTACGAAACCCGCGTTACGCAATACTTTTTCCGAGATGGAAACGTTCGGCACCCATGCCGACCGGCCCATCGTCAACTGCCGGAGTACATCCTTGATGTAGTCAGCGCCCACGCCAAGTACCTTCAAGAACGCACGTACTTCTTGCAGGTGATTGAACGCCCGTTCACCCGCCGGCCTAGCATCGTCCCCTTCCGCATAGGGCACGAACGCGACACGAAACGCCGCACCCGTCCCTGCGATGGAACGATGAACCCGAATTGTCCCTTCACTCACGCTTGCCATTTCTTCCTTTTTCCCTTTCTGCTGGGTACTTCTTCTGTCTCTTAGATGCAGGACGCGCTTACGCGGTCTGCCACTTCACCTTGGAAATATCGATGCCCTCTTTGGCCATTTCGTACAAGGGCGAAAGCTCTCTCAGTTTGCTGACCACCTGAACCATCTTGTCGATGACGTAGTCTACTTCTTCTTCGGTATTAAAGCGCCCTAAACCGAAGCGAATCGATGTATGCGCCAGATCTTCGCCAACTCCTAGAGCCTTAAGGACATAGCTTGGTTCAAGGGTGGCCGAGGTACACGCTGAGCCGCTCGACACCGCGATGTCGTTTATGCCCATGAGCAAAGATTCGCCTTCCACATACGCGAAGCTCATGTTCAGGTTGTTCGGAAGCCGGTGCTCCATGGAACCGTTGATGAAGACTTCGTCCAACTTGGCCTCGAGACCCTTGCGAAGGCGTTCGCGAAGGGCGAGGAGCCTCGCGGACTCTTGCGCCATCTCCTGCTGTGCCACTTCGCAAGCCTTGCCGAGACCAACGATTCCCGGAACGTTCAATGTGCCGGAACGCATACCGCGCTCGTGGCCGCCGCCATCAATGATAGCGGACAATTGCACACGCGGGTTGCGGCGCCGCACATACAAAGCGCCAACGCCCTTTGGGCCGTAAATCTTGTGTCCCGAGATTGCAAGAAGGTCGATGTTGTCCTTCTGCACGTCCACCGGAATCTTGCCGACGGCTTGCACGCCGTCGACGGCAAAGATGATGCCGTGTTCCTTGGCAAGTTTGCCGATTTCCTGAATCGGATTGATCACGCCAATTTCGTTGTTGGCATACATCACCGTAATCAGAATCGTTGTCGGCTTGATCGCTTTACGCACATCTTCCGGATTGACGCGGCCATCTTTCTGAACCGGCAGGTAGGTCACTTCATAGCCGTACTTTTCCAGGCGCTTGCAGGTATCCAGCACGGCTTTGTGCTCGATCGCCTGGGTAATGATGTGATTGCCTTTTTCGCGATACATTTCTGCGACACCCTTGATCATCAGGTTGTCGCTTTCGGTCGCGCCGCTCGTAAAAATAATCTCCTTCGGGGTCGCGCCAATCAGCGAAGCCACTTGTCCGCGGGCATTTTCCACGGCTTCTTCGCCAGCCCAGCCGAATGAGTGGTTACGGCTTGCCGCATTGCCAAACTTGTCGCCAAAATACGGCAGCATCGCGTCCAGGACGCGTGGGTCAACGGGCGTCGTTGCGTGATTGTCGAAATAAATTGGCAGCTTCACACTCATGATTCCTTCTCCCTAAGCCTTCAATGCCACGAGCACGCGCTCTTGCGGCTCTTCGCTCATGTGAGCAATCGTTACGGTTCCGAGTACGTTCAAGATGCTGTCGTTCACCCTACGCAGCGGCTCCCGCACCGAACACTTGGATGTCGCATCGCAGTTTCCGTGACTTGTTACGCAAGACGTGATTAAAACCGGCCCGTCGATTGCCGTAATCACTTCCAGCGCGCTGATTTGATCCGGCGCCTTGGAAAGCTGGTATCCCCCGCTGGAACCGTGCTTCGCGGCGACCAGATTCTGGCGCGCCAACTTCTGCAGTACCTTGGCCATCAACGTCGAAGAAATTCCGTATTCGTCGGCGATTTCGTTTGCGCTGCACGCATGCTGTTCGCGATGCATTGCCAAATGCTTAACGGCGATGAGGCCGTAATCGGCCTTCTTGGAAAGCTTGAACATCTGACTGCCTGCCCCCAGGCTAAATCCCATATACGACTGATTCAGTCGCGTATGGAAGTCTACATGATAAACAGGCGGTCTGTCAACCCACGAACTTGCTTGAACTCCGCATAAGTCTATTGATTACAATTAGTTATCGTATCGGATAAAAATTAGCGAGCTCCACTTATTTCCATCGACTGGCGGGTCGTTCGACGGAACAGCTACATTCGCCGGCCGTTCATTCAATGGATAGCCGGCGCGCATCCGGTGCCTGGGGCCGGTGGGTTAAACTGTTTGGGAGGAATCTACCAGATGCCCGCATGCCTTCGTTTCGCATTGCTCGTTCCGGTTGCCTGCTGGCTGCTGGTGCCGCGAATCATTTTAGCCCAGAGTCGACCAACGACCGAGGAGTCGCATCGGAAAACCATAGCTGAGAAAAAGAATAAGAGTTCCGAAAGGTTCATTCTTGTCGGCGCGGGCGATATCGCTTCGTGCAAATCGCTTGAGGGTGCTGAGGCGACCGCGAAGCTGATCGACGGCATTCCCGGCGAGGTATTCGCAGCAGGCGACCTTGCCTACGAAAACGGCACGGCCGAGGAGTTCAAGAACTGCTACGACAAAACGTGGGGCCGATTTAGGGACCGAACGCATCCTGCTCCGGGCAACCACGAATTCTACGGCTCCAAGGACGGTTCGCCCTACTTCGATTACTGGGGCGCCCAGGCCGGCGAGCGAGAGAAGGGTTACTACAGCTTCGATTTGGGCAATTGGCACGTCATCGCGCTGAACACAAATTGCAGTGCGCCCGGCCTGGGCGGGTGTGACGCAGGCTCACCACAGGACCGGTGGTTGCAGAAGGATCTGGCCGGGCATCCAAAATCTTGCGTCGTAGCCTTTGGTCACCACGCACTGTACAGCAGCGGCATCATCAAAAGCCACGCCATTCACCCGGAGTTGCGGCAACTTTGGCGCGACCTCTACAACGCGCACGCCGATTTGGTGCTCAACGGACATGAGCATTCGTACGAGCGATTCGCTCCGCAAGATCCATATGGCAATTTGGACGAAAAACGCGGGATACGGGAATTCGTCGTCGGCACGGGCGGCCGCGACCACGGCCCGCTCGGCTTCCCTACTTCAAATAGCCAGGTTCGCAATGCGGATACGTTTGGCGTGTTGAAGCTGACGCTCTCTTCGGGAAAATATTCGTGGGAGTTCCTCCCAGTCGAAGGCGCTGGCGAGTTTCACGATTCTGGCACCGGCACTTGCCACAATGAAAAGCCGCCGCGCTAAGTCTTAGCCGAACAAGCGCCGGCTTTCGCCGCGGCGTCCACCAGTTTCTGGATTGTGCCCGCAGGAATTAACAGAAGCTGTGCTTTGCCTTTGCTTGCTGCGGCGATTGTCGCCGCTGCCTGGGCCTTCGCGTCATCGGAAAGCGGCGTACCACTTGCCATCGCGTCGAGTGCCGCCAGCCCAATCGTCGCCACCGCGCTCAAATCCTGCGAACTCGGCGCAACCTCTTTCACGAGGAACGACTTCTGCGCCAACGATTGCAGAGCGGCGTCGTTGTCGCGCCATTTTGTCAGTTGTGCCCGCAACTGCGCGGCGACATTTGCATCGCGGCAGGAACCACCAATGAATCCGCTCACCTTTTCATCAAAGCGGCGGGCAGTATCGCTCTCCGGTGGAACCGCATCCACAACGTGATTCAAGGGAGTCGTCGTAATCGCCGTGTACGAGGTCGTTTCCCCGCGCGTGTAATCCTTGACCGGCTCAAGCACGTCCGCGAGTGTTTTCAAGGCCGCGAATTCCTGCGGCGTCGATGGACCTGCGATCCGCTGCAACATTTTGCGGGGCTGGCTGCGGTGCGTGAGACCGACCCATTCGAGCCTTTCGCTGATAACGTCCAGCCGCGCATACATGGAATTCACCTCGGTGAGGGATTGCGGTGACCAGTAGCGCTCCGCAATCGCCGCCGTCCGGGGCCAGATGCGATTGTCAATGTTTTCCCAATTGACGTATTCCGACCACATCGTCGCTTCGCCGCCCAGAACCAGTTTCTTTTGCTCCGGCGTTAAATCCGCAGCCTCGCCGCTGAGTGGATCGACCGCGTAGTGCCGGGCCGCGCTCCACATCAGGTCAATGTAATATCCGTTCGAAAGAATTCCCTGGTATCCCTCTTTCGCCGCCTCAGCCAGCGCCTTCGGCCCGCGCCACGAATGAATCACAATATTCTTCGGCGCGCCCGGAACGAAAATCTCGTCCCAACCAACCGCTGCTTTCCCGTGTTTGTTTACGAGCTTCTGCACGCGCTGGCTAAAATAAGTTTGCAGCTCGTCATTAGATTTGTAGTTGTGCGCCTTCTTGAATTCCTGAATCTTTGGATTCGCGTCCCACGCCTTTCCGTTCACTTCGTCTCCACCGATGTGGAAATAGCGGTCAGGAAAGAGCTTGGTCATTTCTCCGATAAAAATATCCAGAAACTTGTACGTCTTCTCATTCGTCGGATCCATCGCAGGATCCATCACGCCCCATTCCTCTTCGATTTTGAACGGCCCCGGCGTGCTGGCTACCTCCGGGTACCCGACAAACCACGAACTGCTGTGCCCGGGCATATCAAATTCCGCAACGACGCGAATTCCTCGGTCGCGCGCATACGCAATCAACTCGCGAATTTCGTCTTGCGTGTAATACGCTCCGCCCGATCCCAAGCCATGCAGCTTCGGCAATTTCTTGCTCTCGGCGCGAAATCCCTGATTGTCCGAGATGTGCCAATGGAAAACGTTCATCTTTACCGCTTCCATTCCATCCAGGTTCCTCTTGAGCACTTCCATGGGCGTGAAGTGCCGGCTCGAATCAATCAAAAGACCGCGCCAGCCAAATCGCGGCTGGTCCTTGATGACCACTGCCGGTGCGGCAAATCCGTCAGGCGACACATCCACGAGTTGCAGAAAAGTTTGCAGGCCGCGCAAA
The DNA here is from genome assembly GCA_035577625.1 of Candidatus Dormiibacterota bacterium. GTDB lineage: Bacteria > Acidobacteriota > Terriglobia > Acidiferrales > UBA7541 > Acidiferrum. Next base: position 33,423 of record DATLVG010000052.1, on the reverse strand, counting down.
ACGCCGAGTGGATTCGCCGCGTTCAATTTTGCGCCCAAGGGCGTTACTTCCAGCGTGTACGCTTCATCCTCGCCCAGCTCTTGAATTTCCTTGCTGGCGTGGTCCGTGTGCACAACCAGCGTCGCCTTCGCTGCGTCTACCGGCTTGCCGGAAATGAGAAGACCAGTTTGGCGCTGCAATTGTAGTAAGAATCGCTGTCCGGCTCGATCCAGGCGGGCCTCGTTGTGCCCGGTGAACGCGACACCAAACGATGCGTCGATCTTCAGAACGCCGCTCCCGTTTTGCACGCTCGCCGGCCACGGCATCAGATTCAAGGTCGGCGAGTTCTGAGGTCTCGCGTTCGCTCCGGCTAGCAAACCCATCATCAACAACATGGCCAATCTTCTCCGCGTCGCGCGCAATGGCATTGTGAGTCCAATCCTCCGAAAATTTGTACCCGAAACCGCCAGACGTTACTGCTATGTAGCGGCAAACCAGTGGATAGTGGCACAGTTAAGCCGCGATGCGAAGCCATTTTTCCATGCGTCCATTTCGGACTGCGGCGTCCCGGCCGAACGGCAAGATTACGGCACGCTTCCGCACCCGCCTGGGTTAAAATCCAAACTGACACGAAGCGAATGAAAACATCCATCGCCATCTATCCGGGCTCGTTCGACCCAGTCACCAACGGCCACCTCGACCTCATCGAGCGCGGCGAGAAAATGTTTGATCTGCTGATTGTCGCCGTTCTGCAGAACGCTGAGAAAAAGCCTCTTTTCTCCGTGAAGGAACGCGTCGAAATGTTGCGCGAAGTCACCAAGCAGTGGCCCGGCGTCGAAGTGGATATCTTTGACGGCCTGCTCGTTGACTACGCCCGCAAACGCGGCGCCGGCGTGATTCTCCGCGGCATTCGCGCGGTCAGCGACTATGAGTACGAATTGCAGATGGCGCTGATGAACCGCAAACTCGAAGGTCGTCTGGAAACGGTGTTCATGCTGCCGGGGCTGACCTACAGCTATCTAAGTTCAAAGCTAGTGCGCGAAATCGCGCAACTCGGCGCGCCGCTGACGGGTCTCGTGCCGCCGATCGTCGAGGAACGACTCAAGGCAAAAGTTTCCTGAGAATTCTGCAGTTCATAAGGAGAAGCAGTGCAACTCACGGACCGCATCAACCGCATACAAATCTCGCCGACCGCCGCAGTCATCGCCGCGGCGGATCAGCTGAAGGCCAAGGGCTTGGACATTGCTGATTTTGGCCCGGGTGAGCCGGATTTTCCGACGCCGGACCACATCAAGCAGGCCGCGATTAAGGCCATCAACGAAAACAAAACGAAATACACCGCCACGCCCGGTGTCATGCCGTTGCGCGAAGCGATCTGCGCGTGGCACAAACGCGAACTCGGCTCCAGCTACGTCGCGAAAGAATGTGTCACGAATGTCGGCGGCAAGCATTCCATCTTCAATGTCATCAGCGTGCTTGTGCAGGCGGGCGATGAAGTCATCGTTCCCGCGCCGTACTGGGTCAGCTATCCGGACATAGTCAAATACACGGGCGCGACTCCGGTTGTCGTCGAAACGCGCGCCGAAGATGGTTTCGCCGTTCGCGCAGCGGACGTTGCGAAAGTCATCACCGCAAAAACAAAATTGCTCATTCTCGATTCACCCAGCAATCCTACGGGCGGCGTCACTCCGCCCGAAGAGTGCGCAAAACTCCTTGACCTCTGCAAGAAACACAACATCTGGCTGATGGGCGATGAGTGCTACTCGCACTTCACCTACGGCAATAACAGACCGTTCTCCGTTGCGAGCCTGCCCGACTCGAAAAATCACGTCATCATCATCGGCTCGATGTCGAAAACGTTTGCGATGACCGGCTGGCGCCTCGGCTACACGCTGGCGCCGGCGGAACTGATCACCGCGACAGTGAAATTGCAGAGTCAGTCCACGTCGAATCCGACTTCCATCGCGCAATACGCCGCGCTCGCGGCGATGACCGGCCCCATGGAAAGCGTTCCCGCGATGCTCGCGGAATATGCACGTCGCCGTCGTCGTATCGTCGACGGCCTCAATGCCATTCCCGGAATCAGCTGCGGCGAACCGGGCGGCGCGTTCTACGTTTTTCCGAACGTTTCCGCTCGCCTTGGCACTGGGCCAAACGCCCTCGCGAAAGATTGCTCGGAGCTTGCCACCTTGCTTCTCGAGAAAGCGCATGTAGCGCTTGTTCCGGGAGCTGCATTTGGTGCGCCCGGCTATTTGCGCCTCTCTTACGCAACTTCGATCGAACGGATCGAAGAGGGCTTGCGTCGTATCGAGAAGTTTTTCACCCGCGCCGCTGCCGCATAAATTTTGATACGCGCACGCTCCGACGTTTGTGGGTTGAACGATGGTAACTTCGTCGCGACGAGACACCGTTACGCTTACGTTGTTTTCGGCCGACGAGCGCTCTTTGGCGGTTGTATCTCAGCGTAAACTGAGTCTCGCTGCGGGCCGACACACCAGGCGCTCATGAATCCGGAACCATTTCGAATTGAACCGACTTTTAGTCCGCGGCTCTGGGGCTCTCGCTCCCTCGCGCCGCTCTATCCGGACAAATCAAACGTCGCCGAACCTATTGGCGAAGCGTGGCTCTCTGACGTGAAGTGTCGTGTCGCCACCGGCGCATTCGCTGGAATCACCCTGGCCGACGCTTGGCGCGGAATGCCCGCGGAATGGCGCGGTACGATGTTCGCGCAACCCGGCGATTTTCCACTTCTCGCCAAATTTATTTTCCCGACCGACAAACTTTCCATCCAAGTCCATCCGGACGACGCGTACGCCGCCGAACACGAAAAAACTGCAGGGGGGCGTGGCAAGACGGAGATGTGGCACATCGTTGCGGCTAAGCCGGATGCGTCTCTTCTTTTGGGGCTAAAGCCCGACACGACCAAAAAAGCTTTTCTTGCCGGCCTCGAGAACGGCACGATTGAAAACCTGTTCCAGCGCCACGCCGTGAAGTCCGGCGATACCTTCTTCATTCCAGCGCGCACGCAACACACCATTGGCGCAAATATGGTTGTCTTCGAAGCGCAGGAATATTCCGATCTCACCTATCGAGTTTACGATTACGGCCGCGTCGATCCCTCGGGCAAACCGCGTGAACTCCATCTCGAAAAAGCGCTTGCCGTAACGAACTTTTCCGGCGGAATTGTGGAAAAAGTCCCCCGACTCACATTGCCAACGCAACGCGGCAGGCGATCGCTTCTCGCTGCATGCCGTTACTTCGCAACGGAACGCGCCGAGTACTCTGGCCTCTGCGATTGCTCTACAAACAAATCGCGCTTTGAACTTCTCGTCGTGCTTGGCGGTTCCGGTCAAATTCGCTGGACCGGTGGAGAGGCGACATATGCTACGGGTGAGTGCTGGTTTATCCCCGCCAATCTGGACGTCTTCGTTATCCAGCCCCTCCACGAATCGTCCATCATCCGCACCTACGTTCCCGATCTCACCGCCGCCAAAAAATGCTGGCAAGACTCTGGCATTTCTGCCGACGCGCTATCGCATACCGTCTTCGACTGAAAATATGCAACCTGCGGGTTAGTTTTATTCCAAGAGGGCCAATCTTGCCGACTGCTGTGCTAGATTCATCTCAAGCGATACGCCATGACCACCAGCACGAATCCATTCAAGGCCGCCGTCGTCCAAGCCGCTTCCGTCGCGTTCGATCGCGAACGCACGCTTGAGAAAGCGGCCGCACTTTCTGCCGAAGCCGCAAGCAAAGGTGCGCGCCTCGTCGTTTTCCCGGAAGCCTTCCTCTCCGCGTATCCGCGTGGACTCGATTTCGGCGCCGTCGTCGGCAATCGTACTGACGAAGGCCGCCGCGATTTTCAGCGGTATTGGGAAAGCAGCGTGGACGTTCCTGGCCCCGCCGTCGATCAACTCGCGCGCATCGCTCGCGCGAACAACATCTATCTCGTCATGGGCGTCATTGAACGCGAAGGCGGTACGCTCTATTGCACGGTTCTCTTCTTCGCACCGGACGGAGCCTACCTCGGCAAACACCGCAAGCTCATGCCAACGGCCTCCGAGCGCCTCGTCTGGGGCTTCGGCGATGGTTCCACCATGCCGGTTTACGACACGCCTCTCGGCAAACTCGGCGCCGTCATCTGCTGGGAGAATTATCTGCCGCTCATGCGCGCATCGATGTACGCAAAGGGCATCGAACTTTACTGCGCGCCCACCGCCGATTCGCGCGATTCCTGGCTCGCCACGGTGCGTCACATCGCCGTCGAAGGCCGCTGCTTTGTCCTTTCCTGCAATCAGTTCAATCGCCGCCGCGATTTTCCCGCTGACTACCGATCCACTTTCGGCGATGACCCGAACGCCGTTGTCACTCGCGGCGGCAGCTGCATCGTCGACCCATTCGGCAACTTCCTCGCCGGCCCGAATTTTGAAGGCGAAGCCATCCTCGTCGCAGAAATCGACCGCGCCCAAATCATTCGCGGCAAAATGGACCTCGACGTCGTCGGCCACTACGCCCGCCCCGACGTCTTCCAACTCCACGTCGACGAACGCCCGAAATCTCCGGTGGCGATAGTCGCTTCGAATTCGATTCCGGAAACTCAATCGGTCGCTGAAAAAGATCGCCGCGAGTAGTTATTCTTCCCGTTCTTATCCGGACCCGCTGTGCTTTCTGCGTCCTCCCTACTCTCTGTGTTAAATTCTTCTTTCTCTTATGCCGAATGAAAAACTAACTACTCATGCCGTAATCCTCGCCGGAGGCCGCGGCACACGTTTTTGGCCACGCAGCCGCACGCGCACTCCCAAACAACTGCTCAACATCGTCGGCAAGCAAACCATGCTCGAGCAAACCGTCGCCCGCCTTCGGCCGCTCGTCTCGCCCGACCGCATCTGGAGCGTCACCAACACCGAACAAGCCGCCGCGCTCAAAAAACAGCTCCCCGCCGCCTCCCGCAAACGAGTTCTTACCGAACCGATCGGCCGCAACACCGCAGCCGCCATCGCGCTTGCCGCAATTCGCATCCGCCACACAGCAAGAGGCGACGCCCTCATGGCCGTGCTCCCCGCCGATCACTTCATCGCACAGCCGGAAAAATATCGCAGCATCGTCGCCGCCGCCTTGAACGTTGCACGCGAACCGGGCCGCATGGTTGTCCTCGGTATTCCGCCGACTCGCCCCGAAACCGGCTTCGGCTACGTCGAGCGCATGGGCGAAGCGCTCGATTCGAGCGGCTTTCCCGTTTCTGCTGTCCGCCGCTTCACGGAAAAACCCGCTCTCGCCGTTGCGCAGGAATATGTCGCCAGCGGGAACTATCACTGGAATGCCGGCATGTTCTTCTGGCGCGTCTCGACCTTTCTCGACAATCTCCAGCGCCATCTCCCGCAAACACACGCCGAGCTCGAAAAACTCGCCGCCGCCATCGGCACTCGTGCCTACGAAAAAAAGCTTTGCGCCGTCTATCCGAGACTCGAAAACATTTCCGTCGACTACGCCATCCTCGAACGCGCCACGCAACAATCCGGCGCGCCACAGGTTTTCGTAATTCCCGCCGAGATTGGCTGGAGCGACATCGGCTCCTGGGCCGCTGTCTACGAACTTCTCGCGAAGCAACCTGGTGAAAACGTCTTCGCTGGCCCCGGCCAGGCCCTCGACGCATCCGGCAATTTTCTTTACAGCCCTGGAAAATTCGTCGCGGCCATTGGCGTGAAGGATCTCGTCGTCGTTGAAACTCCTGACGCGCTCCTCATCTGCCCCCGCAACCGTGCCCAGGACGTCGCGAAGATCGTCAAACAACTCGAAGAGCAAAAGCGCAAAGATCTCCTTTAGGGCTCGCTTGTTCGAGTGGAACCTCGGCTAGTCCCGCTCACCGGCCAATCCGGCTGTTTCTCTTTCCGCTGCTTCGCTTATACTGATTTTCAATGACCTCGATCAAGTTCGGCACAGACGGCTGGCGCGGCATCATCGCCGAGGAATTCACGTTCGCCAATGCGCGCACCGTCGCCCAAGCCATTTCGCGCTACGTCGTGCGCGGCGAGGACGCTCGCAAAGGGATCATCGTCGGTTTCGATCATCGTTACGCCTCGGACACTATCGCGCGCTTCGTCGCCGAGGTCATCAGCTCAACGGGTACGCCTGTTTTCCTCTGCGACAAGCCCTGCCCCACGCCTGCGGTCTCTCAACTGGTCCGCGAACGCAAAGCCGCCGGTGGAGTTGTCGTCACGGCCAGCCACAATCCCTATTGCTGGAACGGCATCAAGTACAAAGCCAGCTACGGCAGCAGTGCTCTGCCTAGCATCGTGGCGCAAATCGAGAATGAACTCGCGTTCGTCGAGTCGTCCAACATTCCTCAACTTCCGCCGCGACCAAAACTCATCCAGCCTCTTGAGCCTCGTTCGCCCTATCTCGACACTCTCGAAAAACTCGTCGACTGGGATCGTATCCGCAAAGCCAATTTCCGCTTCGTGTCCGACGCAATGTACGGATCCGCCGCCGGCCTCTTGCCGGAACTCTTCAGGCGCAACGGCGTCCACTGCGGCGAAATTCGCGGCGTTCGCGACCCGCGCTTCGGTGGCGTCCATCCCGAGCCAATTGAGCCGCACATTCGCCCACTGGGCGACGCAGTCGTCGCCGGAAAATACGACGCTGGGTTCGCTGCCGACGGCGATGGCGATCGCATCGGCGCGATCGACCGCGACGGCAGCTTCGTCAATCCACACCAAATCTTTGCCTTGCTCGTCTGGCACCTCGCTGGAATGAGAAATCTTCCCGGTGAGATCGCCAAAACGTTTTCCGTTACAAAGCTCATCGACAAGCTCGCCGCCAAGCTCAACCGCAAGCTGCACGAAGTTCCCATCGGTTTCAAATACATCTGCGAGCTCATGCTCGAACAAAATATTCTCATCGGAGGCGAAGAAAGCGGCGGCATCGGATTCAGCCTCTATCTTCCCGAGCGGGACGCCACCGTCTCCGCGCTCTTTCTGGCCGAACTCATGGCGTGGCACGGCAAGTCGCTCGGTGAGCTGCTCGCCGCGCTGCATGCCGAATTTGGCGAACATCACTACGGTCGCATCGACCTCGATGTAAAACCCGGCCAAAAAGAAAAAGCCATTTCCTACTTCTCCGATGGCCAGTGCAAGGAAGTTTTGCATCTTCCCGTTACGAACCGCGAAAGTCTGGACGGCATAAAAATTTATCTCGGTGACATTGGCTGGGTCTTGGTTCGCGCTTCTGGCACGGAGAATCTTCTTCGCGTCTATTCCGAAACCAACAAAATCGAAACGACGCGCCGCGTTCTCGACGCCGTCGTCGCCACGGTTCACAAACTTTAGGGAGCCAGTATGCAACATCGTTTTCATACGCTCGACGTCTTCACCACGAACCGTTTTGAGGGAAATCCGCTTGCCGTCTTCACCGACGGCGACGGCCTTTCTGACGACCAGATGCAGGTCATCGCGCGCGAAATGAATCTCGCCGAGACCGTCTTCGTACAAAAGCCGACGGACGACCGCGCCCTCGCGCGCCTCCGCATCTTCACCACCAATCAGGAACTAAAGCTCGCTGGGCATCCCGTCATCGGCACGTGGTTCTTACTCGCAGAACTCGGCGTCGTTCCCGCGCAAGAGGGCGGCGTGCACGTCATGCAGCAAACCGGCGCCGGAATTCTTCCTGTCGAGATCCGCTTCAAGGACGGCCGGCCGAACCGTGTCACGATGACGCAAACTGAAGCCGCCTTCAAACCTGCCAAAATAAAAAAAGCTGCGCTTGCCAAGGCACTCGGCCTCTCACCAAAAGACCTCGACCCTCACCTCGAACCCGAGTGTGTCTCCACCGGCATCTTCAATCTGATGGTCCCCTTGAAAAGCCGCGCCGCGCTTTCCAAAGTCGAGATGAACATGAGCGAACTCCGCCGTCTGATAGGGAAAGGTTCCACGATGGCGTATTGTTTCGTTCTCTCTGGCAGCGGCAAAGCGCAGGCGCGTGGCATGCTTCCCTGGGAACTCTACGAAGACCCCGCCACCGGTTCAGCTGCCGGCTCGCTCGGCGCCTATCTCGTCAAGCATGGCAAACTGACTCCCGGCCATACCCTCAGCATTTTGCAAGGCGTTGAAATGGGCCGCCCGAGCCATATCGAAGTCGAAATCTCGACCACGGGCAAAAAACTGGTGCCGCGCGTGAGTGGTGCCGCTGTTCGTATTTTCGAGGGCACGTTTCTACTCTAAGAGCCGGCAGAGTTCTTCTTGACTGGCTCTCCGTTTGGGCACCATGCGTTTCGATTTTGGCGACAATTCCGCGGTTCGGTTCTATCTTAAATAAGCGACTGAACGCACCGCTAACTCGCTTCCAGCCTTATTCAATCTCTTCTTTTTCGCTGGACGAATCGCGAAACTGTGCCGTTGCGTGGGACTCCATATGAAACTGTCTCTTCAAAACACGGCAGCAGCCCTGTGGTCTAAGCCCGATCCGGTGTTGGTCGGCGCGGGCGCCGCCGGGGAACTCTTCATTGCGAAACTTCGCCTCGGCTTGGCTGCGGTTCTTCTTCTGATCCCGATCCTCAACACCATTCTTTTTCGAATGGACGGAACCGAAGCATTCGTCGGCCTCGGATTAACCGTTAGTGCGTTCTTGCTTTCCGCCGGGGCATACGCCATCGCCGCGCGCGTTCAGGTGCCTTGGTGGCTCAGTTTCGCCACCAGTTTCTTTGACGTCACCCTCGTCACCATCGGACTCGCAGCATTTCTCTTTTTCAATCAACCGCACACTGCGGTGAACAGCAAAGTTATCTTCGAAGGTTATTTCCTCGCCCTCGCTGGAACCAGTCTCAGGTATGACCGCCGTGTTTGCTTCGCCGCCGGCTTGCTCGCGCTCACGGAATATTCTTGCCTCGTCGCTTACACCGCCCGCCACTGGGACCTCAATAGCGAAGCGTTCGCTCCCTACCCGTATGGTCTGTTCAGCTGGTCGGCGCAGATCTCCCGCCTCATCTTGATGCTCATCGCTTCGGCGCTCACAATCGCCATCGTCACGCGAAGCCAGAAACTCTTGCGCCTCGCGACGCTGGATCCGCTCACCACTCTCTACAATCGCGGCTATGTCGACGATCGTTTCAGCATCGAACTCAGCCGCGCCCAGCGTTACCGCCAGTCCCTCACCATTGCCGTTCTGGATGTGGATCAGTTCAAAGCTTTCAACGACACGCACGGTCATGCAGCCGGGGATGTCGCCTTGCGCTCTCTCAGCAGAATTCTCCGCCAGTCATTCCGCCAGAGCGACACCGTGGGGCGTTATGGCGGCGAAGAATTTGTTGTTCTCATGCCGGAGACCGATATCGAGGTAGCGCATCAAAAGCTCGATTCCGTCCGATCCGCAATCGCCTCTTCACCGATTGATCTGTCGTCTGGCGTCCAACTGAACGGCATCACCATCAGCGCCGGACTTGCCGAGTTTCCTGCCGAAGGCTCAACCGACGCGGAATTATTTGCAATCGCCGACGATCGACTCTTCCAGGCCAAACGCACCGGCCGCAATCGCGTTATTTCGGCGGCCACCATTTCAATCGCCCAAGCAAAGGTCAGCGCTTAGTCCGGACTTTTTCTGTGGCGCGAGATTTCAACTCAACAAAATAAAAGGCCACCTGTGCTTGCAGGTGGCCTTTAACTTCCCGATGTTGGTGCCAGGAATTACTTGTGGTGACGATCCCGTCGCAAGTCGGCGCGATCTTTGTGCAGATCCTTCTTGTCCTTGTTGATGTCTTTCTGATCTTTGTTCCGGTCCTTGCGGTCGGCGTGCAGATCCTTCTTGTCATTGTGCAGGTCTTTCGCATCCGCGTTGCGGTCAGCGCGGTCGTGATTCAGATCACGAACATCTTTATTGCGATCGGTACGATCCTTGCTCAAATCGGTCTTGTCTTTGTTGATGTCTTTCTGATCCTTATTCCGGTCCGTGCGGTCCTGGCGCAGATCCTTGCGATCCGCCTGCGCCTGTGTGCTGTTAGCGCCGAACTTTGCGTCGTCTTTCGCCAATTCCGTCTTATCGTGGTTGATGTCGCGCTGATCCGCGTTGCGGTCGGCGCGGTCGTGGTTCAAATCCTTGCTGTCTTTTCGAATGTCGCGGTTATCTTTGGCGAGGTCTTGCTTGTCGTTCCGAATATCGCGATTGTCTTGCCGGATATCCTTCTTATCGCTGCGAACGTCCCGTTTGTCCTTATTGATGTCGCGCTGGTCGGCGTTGCGATCCGCACGATCGCGGTTCAGATCCTTCTTGTCGCTGCGAATGTCTTTCTTGTCTTGTTGAACATCCTGCTGCTGCTGCGTCGGATCTTGCGCCTGCGCCCAGGCACCGCCAGAGACCAATCCCGCAAATGCGATTCCCAGAGTGATTCGTCGAAACACACCCGTAGTGCTCATGGTTTCTCTCCTATTTTTGTCCTAGCCCTCGACCTGCATTGACCAACTGCAGCGTTAAACCCAGGCAGTTCGGAGAAGTTTCGGCCGAATTGCTTAAACCTTAAAATCGCCCTATCTAGCTTTTAATCAATGATTTACGGACTGTATCTAATAATCCGTTCACAAACGCGGAGGCATCTTCAGAGGAAAATTTCTTGGCCAGCTCCACCGACTCATTGATCACGACTTTTGCCGGCGTCTCGCCCCGTCGCAACTCGTAAATTCCGAGCCGTAAAATCGCGCGGTCGATAGCGGCGATTCGTTCAAGCTTCCAATCCACCGCATGCCTGGTAATCGCCTCGTCCGCTGTAGCAACTTCTGTTGTCGCGCCTTCGAACAACGCGTTGGCAAACTCGCGCGTCGTGTCCGACGCCTTCGCGCTCTTCCAGAATTTTGCTTCGAGTTTCTTCGCGTCCTGCGGACTCATCTCGGACTGAAACAACATTTGCATTGCATACTCGCGCGCTTTGCTTCGGAGGGACACGTTATCCGCGCCGTGCTTTCTTTTTCGGCGTAGCGATCGCTCCAACGCCGTTGCTCGGTGCTCCGTGCAATTTCTTGGCAAGCCGCCCCATCTCGATCGCCGCCAGCCCCGCCTCGAATCCTTTGTTCCCGCCCTTCAATCCAGCGCGGTCAATTGCCTGCTCCAAGGTATCTACGGTCAACACGCAAAAAATCACCGGTACACCCGTATCCATTTGCGCCAGTTGCAACCCACGCGAAGTTTCCGAGCAAACATAATCGTAGTGCGCTGTCTCTCCGCGAATCACGCATCCGATCGCGATCAATGCGTCGTACTTCCCGGTCTGCGCCAGCTTCTTGCTCGTCAGCGGCAATTCGAACGCACCCGGCACTCGTACCACATCCACGTCCTTGCTCGCGGCGCCCGCGCGCTCCAGCGCGTCCAGCGCCGCCGCAAGTAGTCGCTCCGTAATAAAACTATTAAACCGGCTTACGGCAATCGCAAATCGCAATCCGCCTGCGTTCAGTTCGCCAGTCACTTGTGAAGGCTCAATCTTCGCCATCTCTCGTTGTTCTCTGTGCTCTCTGTGTTTTCAGCGTTCTCTGTGTAGAACTCTTTCCGTCTTACTCTCCCTTGAACAGCGCCGGCCTCTTCTCCAAAAACGCTTTCGTCCCTTCCCGCATATCTTCCGTCGCACACGCCACGCCGAACAGCGTCGCCTCCAAAAATAATCCTTCTTCGAGAGGCATCTCTACGCCACGTTCAATCGCTTCCATCGTGAACTTCACCGCTAGCGGCCCGTTCGCAATAATTTTTTTCGCCATCGCTTCCGCTGCTGGCAAAAGCTCCGCCGGTTCATAAATATGATTCACCAGCCCGATTCGCTGCGCCTCTTCCGCCGAAATCATTTCGCCAGTCAGGCACAGCTCGTGCGCTACGCCTTTGCCGCAAAGCCGGGCCAGCCGCTGCGATCCGCCATACCCCGGCAAAATTCCCAGCTTCACTTCGGGCTGCCCCAGCCGCGCCGTTTTGCTCGCGATTCGAATCGAGCACGTCAGCGCCAGCTCGCATCCCCCGCCCAGTGCAAATCCGTTGATCGCGCAAATCGAAGGCTTGCCCATTGTCTCCAGCAAATGAAACACGCCCTGCCCAAACAACGAAAACTCTTTTCCATTCACTGGAGTCTGCTGTGAAAGCTCGCCAATATCCGCGCCCGCCACAAACGCCTTCTCGCCCGCCCCTGTCAAAATCAATACGCGCACATTCGCGTCGTCGCGCGCATCCGTCAACGCTTCGCGCAGCTCTTCGACCGTCTTCCGGTTCAGGGCATTCAGCACCTTTGGCCGGTTAAACGTAATCCACGCAATCCCGTCTTTCTTCTCGCAAATCAAATTCTCGTATCCCATCTCTCGTCTCTTCCCTTGTCCGTCTTCTGTTTCTCTTCTTCCAATTCTTCTCTGTGTCTCAGCGTTAAGCTCTTTTGTCTTTGCTCTCTCTGTGCCCTCTGTGGCTCTGTGGCAAATCTTTCTTCTTAGAACTTCCCCGGCACGGGTTTCGCCGGGTCCGCATAATCGTAAAATCCTCTGCCCGCTTTTCTCCCATTCCACCCCGCCAAAACCATCCGCTTCAACAACGGCGGCGCGGCAAATCTCCGCTCCTTAAACTCCTCGTACATGATTTGCGAAATATAGTACGTCGTATCCAACCCCACGAAATCCAGCAGCGTCAACGGCCCCATCGGGTGCCCACAACCAAGCTTCATCGAATTATCAATGTCTTCGATTGACCCCACGCCCTCTTCCAGCGCACGAATTGCATCCAGCAAGTAGGGCACAAGCAAACGATTCACGATGAATCCCGTCGAATCGTGCGCGCGCACCGGCGTCTTTCCCAACTTCGCTCCGAACGACACCATCTCGTCGTATACTGCGGCGTCCGTCGCAATCGTTCGCACCACTTCCACCAGCTTCATCACCGGCACCGGATTAAAAAAGTGCAGCCCTACAAATCGCTCCGGCCGCTTCGTCGAAGTGGCAATCTCCGTAATCGTCAGCGAAGAAGTATTGCTGGCAAAAATCGTGTTCGCAGGACAAAGTTTGTCCAGCGCGCTAAACAGTTCCCGCTTCGCCGGAAGCTGCTCAATGATCGCTTCAATCACCAGATCGCAATTTTTCAAATCCTCAATTGCAGTAGTACCTTTCAACCGTCCGCGAATTTCGCTCTTCGCCACTTCGCTAATCGTTCCCTTTTCCACCAGTCGCGCCAAATTCTTCTCAATCCCCTTCAATCCCTTTTCCACCAGCTCCGGCGCCACTTCCCGCACTACCGTCTCATAACCCGCCGCCGCGCACACCTGCGCGATCCCGGACCCCATCAGCCCACACCCAACCACTGCCACCCTCTGAATTGCCATGATTTTCCTCGTTGAATCCGCGGCCGGCCCCCGCCGTCCACGTCCGAAAAGTCTACCAGAAACGCTACACTTTGATTTTTCTCTGCGTACTCTGCGTCTCTGCGTTAGATTTCCTTGTTCTTCAGTTTTGCAGAGCTTCGACGATCATCGCAATTCCCTGCCCGCCGCCAATACACGCTGTCGCCAATCCATATCGCAATCGATTCCGCCGCAGCTCATTCAAAATCGTAATCACCAGCCGCGTTCCACTAGCTCCCAGCGGATGCCCAAGCGCAATCGCTCCACCATTCACGTTCGTCTTGTCGCGATCGAGCCCAAGCGCCTTTTCCACCGCCAGATACTGCGCCGCAAACGCTTCATTCACTTCCACGCGATCCATTTGCTCCAGCTTCAATCCCGCCGCACCCAACGCCTTCTGCGAACTCGGTACAGGCCCAATTCCCATGATGCTCGGATCCACACCCGCCGCGGCCCACGAAACAATCCGCCCAATCGGTTTCAACCCGCGCTCTTTCGCCGTCTTCTCGCGTGTCACCACCACAGCAGCCGCGCCATCCACGATGCCGCTCGCATTTCCCGCCGTCACAATCCCATCCTTCTTGAACGACGGCGGCAGCTTCTCGAGAATCTCCATCGTCGTTTCCGGACGCCGGTGATCGTCTTCGCTCACTACAATCGTCTTTTTCCCCTGCTTCACTTCCACCGGGACCAATTCTTCACGAATCCGGCAAGCCTTGTACGCCGCATCCGCCAGCTGCTGACTTCGCAGCGCATAAGCATCGGCGTCCTTCCGCGTAATCCCATACTGCTCCGCTAATTTTTCCGCCGTCATCGCCATCGGCAATCCGCAATACGTATCCGTCAATCCAACCATCAAAGTATCTTCCAGCGCGCCGCCGCCCAGCTTCAATCCGCTCCGCAGCCCGCGAATCACAAACGGTGCCTGCGTCATGTTTTCCATACCACCCGCCAGCACCATTTCCGCTTCGCCCAACAACAATCTCTGCGCCGCCTGCGCAATCGCCTCTATTCCCGACCCGCACAAACGGTTCACCGTCACCGCCGGCGTCTCCATCTTCAATCCCGCCTTCAACGCCACGTGCCGCGCGCCGTACAAAGCGTCCGCGCTCGTCTGCATCACATTCCCAAAAATCGCGTGGTCAAACTCTTCCGGATTCGCTCCCGACCGCTTCACCGCCTCTCGCGAAGCATGGGCCGCCAAATCAATCGCGCTCACCTCCGAAAACGCTCCCGTATACCGCGCCATCGGCGTCCGCGCCCCCGCCACAATCACCACATCCGTTGGAAACATACTTCCTCTCTTTTCCTCATACTTGAACTTGTTCAGCCTACCGTCGAAGTTATGGTTTTAACTGACAATTGAAAACTGAGGACTGAAAACTCCTAAACTTTCGGGCTCTCGAGCGCCACCATCGTGTCGCCCTTCTTCCGCGCTTCTTCGAGCGAAAATTCCGCCCGGTTAATCAAATCCGTCACAATATCTTCGCTGTCGAAATCCGTCCGCGCCACCGCTTCCACAATTCCCGCGCTCAAAGTTACCGCCGTCGCATCCCACGGCGGCCGCAATCCTGTCGCCGCTCGTCGCAGTTTGTCCGCTAAATTCTGCGCGCCCGCCAGCGTCGTATCCGGCAAAATAAACGCCAACGACCACGACGTATATTTCACCGCCACATCGTTCTGCCGCACAATTGGTTGCAACGACCGCGACAGCTGCTCCAAAAATTTTTCCATCGGCGATTCGCCCTGTTGCCGGAGCAATTCCGCGCCGCGGTCAATCTGCAAAATCGTCAGCGCCAGCGGCGTTCCCTGCGTCCGCGCCCGATCCGCTTCCGTTAACAAGCAGCTTAAATACGAGCTCCGGCTCAGCAGACCGCTCCGTTCATCCGATACTCCCATTCGCCGCACGAGCGACCGCAGCCGCGTGTGACTCACGCTCATCAGCATCTGGTCGCCGATCGCCTGCAAGAAATACACTTCGTTCGGCCGCCACTTGTGTGGCTCCGCAAATCCGCAAATAATCATCGCGGCAGGCTGCTGCGTCTCTTTGTCTGTGATTACCACGCCCATCGCCGTCGCCAATCCCATTTCTTTCAGCACCGACCCGCTCGTCGCCTCTACAACCAACCCACCCAATTCGTCCGGCTCGGCCTTCTCCATTTGCGCCAGCAGCAGCACCACTTGCGCGCCCGGCGCAGGCTTCACGCTACTCGCACAAAACTCCGCCGCCAACTCCGGCGGCCGCCCAGGAGTGCCGATTACGGCCAGCGCGCGGGTTGCTCGCAAATGCATTCCAATTTCACTCACCGCTGTGTTCAACATCGCGCGCGGTGTCTGTTGCCGAAAAATCTTCTGATTAATCTCCGAAATCTTCGAAAGGTCCCGCATCGTGTCGGCGGAATACACTCCAGTCTTGCTCGCACTCGCCGCGCCGACTGGCTCAGCCTCCACCGTGGCAGGCCCCTTCGATGCTGCCGGCTTCGGTTTTGGACTTCCCTGCGGCCACCAATTCGCCGTTTCATACAAATTCCGCAACCGCGCGTTGTTCTCTTCTTCGCCTGGGAAGAGCGATGCGATTTTCTGCAAACGCTCCTGCGCCTTTGCATGTAGCGAGTACTGCAGAAAAATCTCCGTCTGCACGATCAAATCTTCCAGCGCCTGCGTCTGTTTGGCTTCACTGCCTGCGCCTTGCGGTGGCGTCGCGGACGTTCCACCGGCCGTGGAAGCTGGTGGCCGCGCTTGCGGCGATGCGGTCACTGTTGATTTCGCCAGCCGTCCAGAAATCCTCTGCAGAAAATTCTCGTCCGCCTTGCCACGCAGCGATTCGAACCGCTGCTGGTTCCGGTGATCGTACGCATCGATATCCACAAGCCGTTCCAGCGTATCGCACGCCTTGCGCATGTCCCCGGCGTTGAGGTAAACGTCAAAGAGCTTCACCAGGATTTCAAAGTACTGCGCTTCCCGGTTCAGCTCGTTGTAAAGCGCTCCCCAGAACTCCAGAATTGTTTGCGACTTCGGATGCTTCGCTCCCAGGTTGTCCAGTTCCGCCGCAAATTCATTTTGCCGTTTTTCAGCGTACATCTTCCGCTTCAGCGCGTGCAGCAGCTCCAGGGACTTCGCATCTTGCCCTGCTGTCACATACGCATCCGCCAATTCGAACAGGCGAATCGTCCCCACATTCTTTTCCCTGATCAACTTTTCCAAAACATCGCGCGCCTGATCCAGCCTTCCCGCTTTTTTCAGCGCGTCGCTGAATGTCTCCATAAACGCTGCGTCGTTTTCCGTGGTGGCAAAAGGCTCCAGCAGCGCTGCGGCTTGCTTTGCTGCTCCCGTGCGCAACATCGCTTCCGCATAAAGCAGGGCCACGCTGCGTTCCTGCGGCGCTAGTTCGTGTGCTCGTCCAAGCAATTTCAACGCATCCTCGTGGGCCCCACTCGCTGTCGCCAATTGGCCCGCTCGCAAATACGCGCGCGCCGCAATCAGATTCTTTCCAGCCTGCTCCGCCGCTTCGGCCAGCTTCAATTGCCGCGCCAGATTGTCCGGGTCGAGTTGTGCCACGCGCTCCCAGCAAAACAGCGCATCTTCGGCACGCCCCACAGCGGTAAACAGCTCCGCCGCCTTATTGTATTGTTCGATCGCTTCATCGCCGCGGTTCTGCCGCTGCTGCAAAAACGCATACCGCGCAATTCGCTCGGGAGCCTGTTGTGAAGCCGAATTTTTCAGGAATCGGTTGTAAATCGCGAGCGCTTTCGTCTCGTCTTTCGGGTCCACCAGCAAATCAAAAAACATTCCGTAATAGACCGCCGCGCGTTCCTGCTGGTCCATCCGCGCGTACAAATCCCCCAGCGCCTGGGTCGCCTCCTGGTGCCCGGGCGACTCATCCAGTACCGCCAAATACGCCTCGATCGCATCCTCGACGCGATTCTTCTCCAGGAAGCGTTTGGCTCGATCTAGGTTTTTGCTGACGTCAGCGGCCATCCGTCCGATGTGCCTTTGCGGTATTTTTTGCAGCCTACTTCGGGAAGCAACGCGTGTGGCGAGCGCCTCTCTCCCTTCTTACTATATACCCCGCCCCCACCTCGTCAAAAACCGTCGTTCCATCCCATGCAGAATCCGTCACTTCCGGCTTGCCAAAAATCGTTTTTCTCCGGACACTGTTTTCGCCGAATCGCTATGAAACATTCCCGTTTGCATTTCGTATCTTTCGGGGAGATCGCATCGCTAATGTTTATGAACAAACCCAAACTACGTCGCTCCCTGCTTGTTTTGTTCCTTCTCTCGCTGTTCGCTGTGTCTCCGCCGCCTTCCATAGCCCAGACCCAAAAAGCCAGCGACGCCTCATGGCCCACCTACGGCGGCGACCCCGGCGGCACTCGCTACTCCTCGGCGTCCCAAATCAACAAATCCAATGTCGCCCAACTCAAAGTCGCCTGGACCTTCCGCACCGGCGCGCTTCCGCACAATCCCGATCTCGACGGCAAAGCGGCATTCGAAGCTACGCCAATCTTGGTCGACGGCAAGCTGTTCCTCATAACGCCCTACGACCACGTCTTCGCCATTAATCCACAAACAGGTGAAAATCTTTGGGAATTCGATCCGAAACTCGAACTCCCCTACGGCGCTTCCGAAGTCACTTCTCGCGGTGTCTCTGCCTGGCACGATCCCAAAGCTAGATCGAACCAGCCTTGTGCCCTTCGCATCTTCTTCGGAACTCTCGATGCCCGTTTGATCTCTCTGGACGGCGAAACCGGAAAGCCATGCGTCGATTTCGGCGAAAACGGCGAAATCGACCTTACCAATGGCGTTCGGCTCCGCGATCCCGGCGACTATCAAGTCACTTCAGCTCCCGCAATCGCGGGCGATGTCGTGATTACCGGCTCATCCATCGGTGACAATCGCGCCGTCACTCTCGAACGCGGAATCGTACGCGCCTTCGATGTTCGCACCGGAAAATTGCGCTGGTCCTGGGATCCCATTCCCTGGGCTCTTAAAACGGAGCCTCGCACCGGTGGAGGCAACGCTTGGTCGACCATCTCTGGCGACCCCAGCCGCGATCTCGTTTTCATTCCTACCGGCAGCGCTAGCCCCGATTTTTTCGGTGGCCTCCGCAAAGGCGACAACAAATGGGCGAACTCCGTCGTCGCCCTCAAAGCATCCACCGGAGAATTTGTCTGGGGCTTTCAGGTGGTCCATCACGATCTCTGGGACTACGACGTAGCGGCGCAGCCAACTCTCTTCACTTGGAAAGACAATACTCCGGCCATTGCCATCGCCACAAAAATGGGCCGCGTCTTTGTTCTCAATCGTTTGACCGGCGCTCCGTTAATTCCCGTGGAAGAAAAGCCTGTCCCCCAGAGCGATGTTCCCGGCGAAGAATCTTGGCCGACGCAACCCGCTGGCATCTCCGTGCTTCCCGACTCTCTTTCTCCCGAGGACGCTTGGGCCCCGACTCCCGAACTTCGTCAATGGTGCGTCGAGCAGATCAAAGCGGCTCGCGCCGGCTCCATCTTCACTCCACCGAGCATTCAGGGAACGCTCCTCTATCCCGGCAATGTCGGTGGTATCAATTGGGGTAGCTCGGCCTACGACCCGGCCAGACATCTGCTCATCATGAATACCAATCGCTTGCCGTTCTTCGTTCGCCTGATTCCCCGCGATCAACTCGACGCCGCGCGCAAAGGCGCCAGCGACCGTGATCGGCTTCACGGCGAATTTGGGAGGCAAACCGGCGCTCCGTTCGCCATGTTCCGTATTGCGCTAATGTCCGCCAGAGGAATGCCTTGCGTCGCGCCGCCCTGGGGCACGGTCGCTGCGGTTGATCTGTTCGCAGGAAAAAAAGTTTGGGACGTCCCTCTCGGCACGTTCATCCCAGGCCAAAAAACAGGCACCATCAACCTAGGCGGCCCCATCGCCACCGCAGGTGGCCTCGTCTTCTCTGCCGCCACCATGGATAACAAAATCTACGCCTTCGATTCCGAAACCGGCGCCGAACTCTGGTCATTCGAACTCCCCGCCGGCGGCCAGGCCACTCCGATGACCTACACCATGGGCGGCAAACAATATGTAGTCATCGCTGCTGGCGGCCACGGCAAACTCGGCACCAAACAAGGCGACTACGTCCTCGCCTTCACCTTGCCTTAAGACTCTTCTGTTGCCGCGGGACCCGCGATGGCCAGGGGAACTCCGGTGACTCCCCATTCTTCGCACCGGGACGCCCACGCTTCAGGCGTGGTTTTCCCCTGTTGCAAATTCATCAAGTCCGCAAAGATTTCCAGCCGCTGGTCCTCGCGATAGACAAAAAAACTCGCAGGCTGCGCGTTGAGTTTCCATCCATTCCTCAGCAGTGAAAGTCCAAGCGCCATTCCGAGCAACTGAAAGGCTTTTTGGCTCCTCTGTTGCGGAGACAATAACGTCCCACGTGGATTTTCTATTGCGGCCGCAATCTCCGGAATTTTCCTTTCTAGCGCGCTAGGAATTGTCTCGCAGGTTTCTCCCTGAAAGAATCGCGAATACTTTGCAACGTGCCGGATCCACGCTGGAATCGTGACCTTCTCTCCCAGTTCGTCCCAACTTACTTGCTTTATCGTCCCCTTTGGCAGGTTGGGATTCATGTTTTCGATGAACAGCTGCTCCATGTCAAAAGGCGCATTCAAAATTTCTGCGGCCAGGTCGCTATCTTCCGGGCTTGCGACTGGTTTCAATTTTGAAATCGCGGCAAGCCGCGCATTCAGCGGCGGATGCGTATCGTACGGATTCGTTTTCCCCTCTGTCACGGCCTTATCAACGAATTCTTTGATTTGTTCGCAGATTCGCGGTTCCGCCAAAAACCTCGCGAAGCCATCTCCCATCGCCGGCAGATTCCCATTCTCCAGAAATGGAGCAAGTTCATCTTTCCAATAGGTTGGCCATGCGACCGCCGCTCCGCGAATCTTCTTCAGGCTCGAACTCATCGCGTCCGTCCCGGCCACCAGGCAGGCCAATTCGTCCGCGCGAAATTCCTTTCGACGGGAAGCCAGATTGATTACGCGAAGAAAGAGGAGGAAAGTTCCTTTCAGTACGTAGAAAACAAATAGATACAGCACTTGCAAAATCGCTACGCGCGCAAATCCTCCCACGGAACTCAGATTCTCGAATGCGCGCAACATCGCTTTTTGCGCACGGTACAGTAATGGGCCCAGGCTCGTATCTCCGCTGTAATAATGAGCGAATTCGTGTGCCACCACCGCCCGCCATTCCGCCAGCGTCAACACATAAAAGAGTGGTAACCCGAGTGCCAGAATCCTTCGCCTGCCGAATCCAAAGGTCCCGCCGAGATCGGAGACAAATGCATTGGTCTCTCCGATCAAATAAACCTCTTTCGGCATCGGTTCACCCAAGGTCGAAGAAATCTCCTCGAGCTCGGCAAAAATCTTCGGTTGTGCCACTTTTGTCAGCAGCATGCCTGGTGCTTCACTCTTCTCTGGCCTAGGTGCCACAGACCAAAGCAACACTCCGGCCATGCCAATTCCACCAAGTAAAAGAATGACGAGTTGAATATGCAAGCCGGTGTCGTTCGCAACTAGCAGATATGGGCCGTACACACAGAGCGCCGCAATCCCAAGCATCACGGCGTAAGACACCACAACCATCAGCAAAGACAGGGCGGTCAAAACTCCGATCAACCTTCGCGGCTGGATCTCTACCTTTTGCCGGGCCATTCGGTTTCCTGGGTCTTCCAACTTGGATTTAGTGAAGTATCCGCGGCATCCTATTCCATACACAGCCCTAGCACAATTCCGGCCCTATCACCCTACCTGGCTGCAGGTTGTTCCGCCTGCGCCTCGCCTAAGTGGGCGCACACATTCGCTGCGATCTCGAAAGAGCGCAATCGTGCCTTGTGATCATATAAATGGGCCGCCAGAATCAACTCGTCCGCTTGCGTAAGGTCAATGATTCTCCGCAGGCCGCGCTCGATTGTTTCAAACGAACCCACAACGGAAAAGAGCAAGATCTCGCTCGCCATCGCTTTCTCCATCGGACTCCAGAACGAATCGATGTCCTCGATCGGTGGCGGGACTTTTCCCGGCATTCCCCGCCGCAACAGAGTGAACGATTGCTGAAGCGCAGAAAACTGCCGTCGGGCCTCCGCATCCGTTTCGGCAGCAATCACGTTCACGCCAACCATTGCGCAGGGCTTTTCGAGTTGCGCCGAAGGCTTGAACAAATTTCGGTAAAGCCGCAGCGCCGTCATCAAATCCGCTGGCGCAAAATGAGAAGCAAACGCAAAGGGCAGCCCCATCGCCGCCGCGAGCTGCGCGCTGAACGTGCTCGATCCTAACAGCCAGATTGGTACGTGCGTCCCTGCACCAGGAATCGCGCGCACACGCTGCCCCGCCTGAACCTCGCCCAAATACTTCTGCAACTCCGCTACGTCTTCCGGAAACGTATCCGAGGCCGCAGTCGCCGCCCGCCGCAAAGCTCGCGTAGTAAATGGATCCGTCCCCGGCGCGCGACCCAATCCCAAATCAATCCGTTCCGGATACAACGCCGCCAGCGTCCCAAACTGTTCCGCAATCACCAGCGGCGAATGATTCGGCAACATGATTCCGCCTGAACCAACACGAATCGTCTTCGTTCCACTCGCCACGTGTCCAATCACCACCGCCGTCGCCGCGCTCGCAATCCCCGGCATGTTGTGATGTTCCGCCAGCCAGTACCGCTTATAACTCAATCTCTCCGCGTGCTGCGCCAGTTCCACTGAATTCCGCAGCGCATCCGACGCGGTGCTTCCCTCCGCAATCGGGCTCAAATCCAAAACTGAAAATGGAATCATCCGTCGCTCCCGGCTTACTTTGTCACTCGGTTAGATGCCTTTTGCTTGCCGCGGTCACGTCTTTGCATCCGGTGTCTCTTACTGCACGCGTCAGCCGTCAACATCTCCGCTGTGTTAATTTAGAGTCACATCTGTGGTGCTCCAAGCGGCGGAGAAACGAGTTTTCATGTCCAGAAAATTTCTATCGCGCGCCGTTTTGTGCGTCGCCTTTCTTGTCTTTTTTTCGTTCGTCGCTCCGGTCCTGCAGAGCTGTTCCGAGGGCCCCGAGCCTTTCTCCGACTTCTCCCTGCATCCCGACGTTCCACTCGAAAAATACGCCGCCGGCCATCTCGGCATCGTGCAGCCAACCTTTGCGCGCTCCTATCTCGTCGTTGCGTACCGCTATTTTGCGGGCGTTCCACTCACCAAGGACGAACAATTCGGTGCCCAAGCTCTCTGGAGCGAACGCATTGGAAATGAGAACGTGGCCGAACCGTACTCGGATCCGGACCGCGCAACAAATCCCTACGTCGAAGACCGCACGCCCCATGGCCGCGAGAATTGGCCCGAAGCCCGCAAGCAAGTGATCTCTGATCCCGCGCCGGCCCTTGACAATTGGAAGGACGGCCCGAACTACTCCCGGTACGTCAACTGCAGTGATGACGCAATCGAAAACGCCGCCATCACCCTCAACTCCCGCGTCAAAACGTTTGGCAAAGACCATCCCGGTGTAAAGGAATGGGTAAAGGCCCAGGACACGGTCTTCATCAATTGTGGCAATCCGGCGGAACCGGCCATTCCAGATCCTCCCTCAGCCTCTCTGCCCGACCTTTTGCGCTTCGACCGCGAGTACCAAATCGCCGCCGCTCACATGTACGCCAATCAGTACGACGATGCAGGCAAAGCGTTTGAGAAAATTGCTGGCGAAGAGAAATCACCCTGGCGCAGCGTCGCTCCTTATCTTGTCGCCCGCAACTTAGTTCGCCGCGCATCTTTGGATGTCCCCGCCGATACAAAGCCGCAAGAGAATCGAGGATTTAACGTCGACCGCCTAACGCAGGCCGAAGCGACGATCCAAAACCTGCTTCGCGACCCAGGCCAAGAATCGATGCACCCGGCATTGCAAGCGCTTCTCGATCGCGTGGAATTTCAGCTTCATCCTGCTGCCCAGAATGCTTCCATTTCCCAGCGATTGCGGGCTCCGGTGCCTGATGGAAAATTCTATCAATGGCTCTGGGACTACACGGAGTTGCTCGATCGGCGACCGGATTCGCGTCCAAGTGAGTTTTACAATCCGAGTGAAACGAATCCGAAAGCGTTCGCCGACGCCACAGTCGATCGCCAGAAAGACGAACTCACCGATTGGATCATCACGTTCCAAGCTGGCGTTGATTCCGCGACCGATCACGCATTGCAGTCCTGGCGCGCTCATCCGAATTCCGTTCCGTGGCTCCTGTCTGTTCTTGCGAAGACCAACGGCTCCTCGCCGTTTTCCGCGGAAGTCCTCGCCGCTGCGGACAAAATTCCCGCTACGTCACCGGCGTACATCACCGCTTTTTATCACCGCATGCGTCTTCAGAATGCCGCAAGACAATTTCCAGAAGTTCGCAAATCCATAGACGTCCTCTTGAAAACGTCCGAAAATATCCCCGGCCTTGCTATTTCTCAACTCACCGATCTGCGCTTGGACGCCGCAGCCGGTTTGGACGACGCGCTCCATTTCATCGGCCCCGGTGGCTGCGAAAGCAACCATGGTTTCGGGCCCACCACGTGCACCAACGGGCTCGGACCACACAGCGCCGAAGTTTTGGATTCGCTTCCTCTCGACCTGCTTGTTCAGTTATCTCAAAATCCCGCCCTGGCCGACCAAATCAAAAATCAGATTGCTCGAAACATCTGGATGCGCGCAGTCCTTCTAAATCGTCACGATGTCGCTCAGAAATTCGACCAGCAGGTTCTCCCTGCCATAGGTGCCACCCCGCAGGGCATCAAACCGGAATACGTCGCCGATCTGATGAAGCAATTCGAAGCAGCCCAGACTCCGGAAGAAAAACAGTTCGCCGCAATATTCTTTCTCCAACACCAATACGCTTTCGGGTATGAAATGGGAACGAATGAACCGTGGTGCGCGTCGCCTTCCGGTCCATGGCACGACGAACCAACCTACACCACTGGTACGCCCTTTGTTCCCGCGTCACCTGCGTTCTTGACGGTCGAACAAATGAAACAAGCCGCCGCGGAACGCGCGCTCCTCGACGCCGCCGACTCGCAAGCGAACTTTTACGCGAAAGTTGCGATCGAATTCGCGGACAAACATCCCGACGATCCGCGCGTGCCAGAATCGCTCAGCCGCGCCGTGAAAAACACCGACAGGAATTGCAACAATCCGCGCACCAGTGCGCTCTCGAAAAAAGCCTTCACGCTGCTTCACAACAAATATCCCAACACTTCCTGGGCTAAAAACACAAAGTATTGGTACTGACAAATTACGCAATTGCTTGCCGCGCAATTCCGATCACTGGCAATCCCAAAGCGCGGAACGTATCTACTAGCTATGTCGAACGCCACAATCTCACGATGCGGATGCAGATGCGCAAATTCACACGCCTCGCCAACGCACTCTAGCAGCCCAAAGCTTCCACGCCCTCATTGGAAGAGTCCTACTCCGGCATTGCCATCTTGTTTACAATTGCAGGACGCAAATCTTCACGCTTGCCTATTAAATTCAAACGGACCCACTACCAACGAAAAGACCGACCTGACGACGTCTGCGATTTGTGGCAAACTGGTTGTTTACACGGTGTGTTTTGCTGCGCGCGTGCGCGATGCAATGGCCCGCCGAATCGCGGCAGGCGCTGTTTTTCCGTCCTGCCGACAATTAGAAAAAGTGCATGGACCCAAAGTTCGAGCGAAATTTCTGCATTATTGCGCACATCGACCACGGCAAATCGACGCTGGCCGATCGCCTGATCGAAATGACCGGCGGCCTTTCCGAACGCGAAATGACGCACGGCCAAATTCTCGATTCGATGGACCTCGAACGCGAACGCGGCATCACGATCAAAGCGAAAAGCATTCGCCTGCACTACAAAGCGAAAGACGGAAATACCTATCGCCTGAATTTAATCGACACGCCGGGCCACGTCGATTTTTCGTACGAAGTTTCCCGCGCGCTTTCCGCGTGCGAAGGCGCGCTGCTCGTCGTCGATTCTTCGCAAGGAGTCGAAGCGCAAACCGTCGCAAATACTTTTCTGGCTGCAGCAAGTAATCTGACGATCGTTCCTGTCATTAACAAAATCGATCTGCCCGCCGCGCAGCCCGATTTCGTAAAAGAACAAATCGAAAATGTGCTCGCGATTCCGGCGCACGACGCACTGATGATCAGCGCGAAAAGCGGACTCGGCGTCGAAGACGTTCTCGAAGCCGTCGTCGATCGCGTACCTGCTCCGAAAGGCAGCGCACAAAACCCGCTGCAGGCCTTGATTTTCGATTCGTGGTTCGATGCGTATCGCGGCGCCGTGGTCCTTGTTCGCGTGATGGAAGGCCGCATCGCGAATCACATGAAAATCCGCTTGTGCGCGGGAAACGAAATTTACGAAGTTGAACAACTTGGCGCGCTGACCCCGAAACCGATTGCGCTCGAAGAACTCGAAGCAGGCGACGTCGGATTCGTCGTCGCCAACATCAAGCAAGTGGCCGACGCGCGTATGGGCGACACGATCGTGGAAGCCGGAAGTCCTGCGCCGCCGCTTCCCGGATTTGAAGCGACGAAGCCCATGGTTTTCGCCGGACTCTTTCCGGTGCTCGCCGACGATTATGCTCCGCTCCGCGATGCGCTCGGAAAATTAAAACTCAATGACGCGTCGCTCGGTTACGAGCCGGAAAATTCTGTCGCGCTCGGCTTCGGTTTTCGCTGCGGATTTCTCGGCCTGCTGCACATGGAAATTGTGCAGGAAAGACTCGAACGCGAATTTGGCCTCAACCTGATTACGACGGCGCCGAGCGTGCGCTACCGGATCACAAACGTTGTCGGCGAGATAGTCGAGGTCGACAGCCCGGCGAAATTTCCGGCGCCAAGCGACATTGAAAAAATCGAAGAGCCGATCATCAAAGCCATGATCATCACGGACAGCCAATCCGTGGGCGGAATCTTGCAGCTTTGCCAGGACAAGCGCGGCACGCAAAAAAATCTGGAATATCTCTCACCGACCCGCGTGATGCTGACCTACGAATTGCCGCTCAACGAAATCGTCCTCGATTTCTACGACCGGCTGAAATCCGTTTCGCGCGGCTACGCTTCGCTCGATTATCAACTCGCCGGTTACCACGATTCCGACCTCGTGAAGCTCGATGTACTCGTCGGCGGCGAGCCGGTGGACGCGCTGGCGATGATTTGCCACCGCGAACAATCTTACGAACGCGGCCGCGAACTTGTTTCGCGCTTGCGGAAATTGATTCCGCGGCAGATGTTCGAGGTGCCGATTCAAGCCGCGATTGGAAGCCGCGTAATTGCTCGCGAAACCGTTGCGGCGATGCGCAAAAACGTTTTGGCCAAATGCTATGGCGGCGACATTTCGCGTAAACGCAAGCTCCTTGAAAAACAAAAAGAGGGCAAGCGCCGCATGAAGCGCGTCGGCCAGGTGGACATTCCGCAGGAAGCGTTCCTCGCGGTATTAAAAGTTTCGTCCGCGGAAGAAGAAGACTAGCGCGAGCGAGCCGTCAGTTTTCGGTCCTCAGTTTTCAGTCGTCAGTCAGACCTCCCTCTTTTTCACCTCTGTAGTTAGTTTTCCCTTGTGCAACTGAATCGAAATGGAGTCGCCGAGAGAGACGGCGGAGGCGTCGCACAGGACGGCGCCGGTGGAGTCGGTGACGATGGAGTAGCCGCGTTCGAGGACTTTTAAGGGGCCGCGTTCTTCGAGCTGGACGAGTAATTTTTCGAGACGTTCGCGCTTGACTCGCGCGAGAAGTTCCATACGTTTGGCAAGTTCGGTGGCGCGGCGTTCGAGGCGAATTCTTAGCGCGGAAATTCTGGCGCGAAAATCGAAACGGAAAATGCGGAGATGGGCGGCGGTGTAGCGTTTACGCGATTGTTCGAGGCGCGCGCGGAGGCCGAGGGCTAGGCGCGAAGTCATTTCGTCGGCGCGCTGCCGCTGCTGGCGCAGCAAGTCGAGGGGGCGGCGGAAACCGCGGCTCGCGCCGAGTTCATGAACACGGCGGCTGAGAACGAGAATGCGGTGGCGAATTTGATCGCTCAGCGCCTGACGCAAGTCGGCGATGTGTTTATCGAATTCGCGCCGCGTCTGCACGACGAGTTCGGCGGCGGCGCTGGGCGTCGAAGCGCGAACGTCGGCGACGAAATCGGCGATAGTGAAATCAGTTTCGTGGCCGACGCCGGAGATGACGGGAATTTCCGAATCGAAGATGGCGCGGGCGACGATCTCTTCGTTGAAGGACCACAGATCTTCGATGGAGCCGCCGCCGCGCGCGACGATGAGAACGTCGACAAGTTTTCTTTGATTGAAGAATCTCAGTGCACGGACAATTTCCTCGGCGGAACCTTCTCCCTGAACGCGCACGGGAAAAACGGTGAGATGCACGTTGTGAAAACGGCGGCGCAAAATGCGGACGACGTCGCGAACGGCGGCACCTTTGGGCGAAGTGATAAGTCCGATGCGGCTTGGAAGAATTGGCAGAGGCTTTTTGTGTTTCGCATCGAATAGGCCTTCGGCTTCAAGACGCTTCTTCAGTTGCGCGAAGGCAAGTTGCAGCGCGCCGACACCAAGCGGTTCCATGCTTTCGACATAAATCTGATATTCGCCGCGCTGTTCGTAAACGCTGATGCCGCCGCGCAGCGTGACTTTCATGCCGTCCTCAACGCGGAATTTCACGCCGCGGCGATCCTGTTTGAACCAAACGCAGCGAATCTGGGCCTTTTCGTCCTTTAGAGTGAAATAAAGATGGCCGGACTGGGCTTCGCGACAATTGGAAATTTCGCCTTCGACGCTGAGTTCCGCGAAATTCTTGGCCAGGAGATCGCGGATGCGCGCGGTGAGTTCGCTGACGGAGAGCGCACGGCGGGATGGTTGGAGGTTGAAAGTGAGCTGGCTCATGGAATGGTCACCTCACCCCCAGGCAATTCAGATGGTGCGCAAGCTGCTGAAAATACAAGGGGCACTCTTTTGCTGTCTGGTGCAGTAAGTTGGAGCCGGGAGGACATTCGCCGGGCCTTTCCCGAAAAGCTAATCGCGGAGCGCAGTGGCTCCGCGATCGTTGAAACTACTATTTTACCATGCCGCGCAATAGGAAAAATTTACACAAGAGAAAGTCGGCGAGGCTTACACCAAAAAAGCGGTCGAGCCACCGCACTTCAAACACACTGCCGGCGCTGCGAGCTGAGATCGAAGATGCCGCCCTTTAAAGGGACGGCGCTTGAAAGCTCCTCACGGAAAGGTGGCTGCACAGATACGCGGCGAGGAGGCGGATTGCATGTTTTGGCAGTCTTCATTGAACTCTTACGTTGATAGAAACGTTTGCGCCTGGTTTGACTTCGAGGGGGACGCCAGCGGCGAGATAGGAGAAGAGGACGGAGAGTTTGGACCATTCGAGGTCCCAGCCGTTTTCGATGGCGAGGAGGGTGTAGCGGCCCGGAAAGACGGGTGACATGGTGAAGGTGCCGTCGGAGTCGGACTGATCGCGATGGAAGAGCGCAGCACTCTGCGTGGAATCTTCCGGAACGAGAACGATCATGGCACCGGCACAAGGGTGGCCGTTTTTTAGTGCAGTGCCGGAGACAGTAGCGTCGGCTTGCAGCGCACGAACGTTCAACTTAACCGACGTTCCGGGAGAAAGAGTAACGGAGTTCGCAGAAACGGCAGCGCCTGTGGCTTGCAGCGAAACGATGTGAGCGAAAGCCGGGGGCACGAGGTTGACGGTGTATTTGCCGGCGGGCAGGACTAGCGAAAATTCACCTTTCGCTGTGATCTGTGACGCCTGGGTCGTGCGTCCGTCGGCGGAAGTGAGCGACAAAAAGCCCTGGCCACGGCTTACACCATCGCCGCCACCAATCGTGGCGAACGGGAGAGGGTTGACGGTGCCGGAAACGGAGACAGCGGCCGACGAAGAGAGGTCAACGCGATTTTCCGAGGTAACTTGTTGAACGGTCGATTGAACGCTGATACCGCGTTCGTTCTTTGCGATGGAACGAAACTGAATTTCGCCGGGGACAACGTTCGTGACTTCAAAATAACCTGGCATTTGCTGGGCGGGACGAACGGGCAATTGTTCCAGTTCGGTTCCCGCGAGTTGCAAGGAAGCGGCGAGCGGAAAATTCGCGGCGAAATCAACCACTCCGGTCTCGGTGTTGCGAGGGGCATCGTCATGAAGAGGCGCCGGCGCCTTGACGAGGAGATGAAGCGCGGGGACAGGGTGGAGAGAAAAATCAGCGGTAACGGTGGCGCCGGGGCCGACCGTCAGCGGAGTGGCTGAATCGAGAGAACCGGCATTGATGTAGAAGGCCAAAGGATAGACAACGTCGCGGGGAGGATTTGGCGCGGGCGGCGGTGCCGGCAACACCTCGGCGGAATCAACCGCGGCGACATCATCGTTGTCGTTGACGTCTATGCTCCTGGCAGGTCGTGGGAGAATAGTCACGTCGCTCGCTTTGACCCTGTCAATTACCTGGGAGCCACTGGCATACCAAGGTTTCGCATAGGCGACAACGAAATATGTGCCGGGAGCAAGGTGAGGAAACCGATAGACACCGAGGTCGTCTGCCGTCGCGCGGCCAGCGAGATCCGTAGTATGGGCGCCTCCAGAGAATCCGCGACGAAATAAAAACATGTCGGCGCTGCGAACAGGCTCACCATATTCATCCAAAACAGTTCCCGCAATTACCGATTCACGGAAGAGGCGAAAATGAATGTGCTCGGAATCGAGTTTGGGGCCGACGGCGACGGCGGTCATGAAACCTTCGTGCTGGTCGAGGCCTTGCTGCGTGTAACCGACGCGCGAGGCCGTGAGACGGTATTTGCCAGGTGGAAGGCCGCCGAAAAGGAATTGGCCGCTGGGAGCGCTCCAGGTGGTGGACGCGTCACCCAAATTGCCAGCGGGAGCAATGGTGACTTCAGCGCGTTCGATAGGAGCGCCGGAGACGGAATCGACGACAACGCCGGCAATGCGGAATTGTTGCTGAGGAACGGCGGCGGGAGAGAAGGCTCCGATAAACGCGGCGAGGGTGGCAAAAAGTGAGGCGCGTCGCGGCACGGCTTATTCCTCCACCGCAGTGAGATCGAGCGAGAGCGCGAGGGATTGCGAAGGAACGAGGGAGATTTCTGACGCAGCGGAAGAAATTTTCTTGAGAGAAGCAGGATTCGAAAAATCCACGTCGAGGAGACTATCCACCGCGGCGATTCGATAGTCGCCGGGAGGAAGATTTTCGAAGCGGAAAGAGCCATTCGCTCCAGCAGGTTGAAAGAGCGGCTTCACATTGGACTTTTCGGGAAGGAGGCAAACGACGGCCCCGCGAGCGGCGTCCTTTAGATTGACAGTGCCGGAAAGCGTGGCGGCGCCGCGGCGGAGAACTATTTCGATGGGGCGCGCGGACGCGGAGGAATCGACGACGAGGTCGGAGGTGAGCAAATCGGTCGAGCCGGATCTGGCGGACTCGACGTAATAAGGATCATCTACAGCGGAAGAAACGACGAGATGATACGTGCCTTGCGGGAGCGACAGGAAGTACATATCGGCAGATGGAAAATCCATGCCGCCATCACTCGACGCAAAATCGGCACCAACCGTGGTTCCGCTGTCATGGGAAGTGAGTTGGATGGCAATTTGCTTCAAGTCTTCCCTTTGCGACAAACCGGACACGTTTACGGGAAGATTCGCGCTACGCGTTAAAACGACATTCAATCCCGAGAGGCTAGACATCGCCGAAATCGAGAGGTGGGCAGTCAATTGCCCTAATTGGCCGCCCTCGGCGAAGGCGTAGATATTGTACGAACCGGGAGGAATCCAGTCGATTTGGAACGTACCGGTGCGAGGATCAAATTTGATCGAAGAGGCCGCTTCCGAATCACCATTTTGAACGAGCGCGATTTGCACCGAAGTGCCCGCGAGATAGCCGGACACTTTTCCAGAGAGCTGGATGAATGGCTTGGTGGCCAGCGTGAGATTGGCGACGGACTCACGACCGGCGGAGACTTTGATCGGGGTCGCGGCGGAAAGATCGAGAACGCCGGGATAGTAGACACGCGGGTAACCGGAAGGAATTTCATTTTCTGGGGAACGGTAGGGTCGAGTGTCTTGGGGCGCGACGAGAAGAGAGTAAGAGCCTGCGGGAAGATCGGGTATGCGAAAGTCGCCGAGGTCGTTGCTGCTAACGCTCTGAAGTGTTTGCGGCGACGGTTCGGTGAAACCCGGCATGCGGGGAATGAGTTCAACGGAGAAATTCTCGAGCGGGAGACCGCGATCGTCGGAGAGATGGCCGCGGACAACGCCACCGGGAACGAGTTTAATGATGGCAGGGGGAGCATCCGGCGCAATGCGAAATAAAGTCGGCACGGCCATGAACGGAGTAGAGGGAAGAAAGCCCGGCTTGATGGCGGAAAGCGTGGCAGATCCGGCGGCAAGGCCATCGAAATGAAAGTCGCCATCGGAATCGGTGAGCGTGGAATTTGGCGGGCCCGCACCGGATTCGACGAGGGCGTTGCGAATGGGAGCGCCAGTGACGGAATTGAGAACGCGACCCTTTAGAGTGCACGGACAGCTGGCGAACGTGGTGCTCTGGCCGAACGACACGCGCGGTACGGCGGCGAGAAGAAATAGGAAGATGAGCACGGGCTTAGTCATCGAAAGGGAATTCGGCTATTCAGAGACTACCTCAAGTTTAGATGGAGCAATCGGGGCGCGAGGTGCCCGCCCGAATAGGATGCGGCGAGATGAGAAATGGATTTTTGGCCCGCAGCCACTGTTCAAGTAGAAGTGGGTGTGCTACGGGCGCGAGACGTGGGCGACGGTTTTGTCAACGAGGAGCAGGAAGGCGCGGATGGAAGGTTCGAGATGGACGATGGGCGTGTCTTCTTCCTTGCAATGGGAGAGGCCGCGGGAAGAGTAGGTGAACATCATGACCGTGGGCATGTGTAGCGCCATTTGCGCTGCGTCGTGGAGCGGGCCGGAAGGAAGCCTGGGCGCGTCGCCGGTGATTTCGCGCACGGAGTCTTCACAGAGTTTGAGGAGTTGCGGGTCGAAGGGGCGCGGTTCGATGGAGAAGAGCGGAGTCCATTCGACAGTGACGTTATTTTCGGCGGCGAAGCGGTGCGAGGCTTGCTGCGCTTCACGAACCATGACGGCGAGAACGTTTCTGTCGAGGGCGCGCTGATCGACGGAGATTTCCGCAACGCCGGGAATTGCGGTGACGAAACCGGGTTCGACCTTGACAACGCCCGTGGTGCAGACGACTCCCGCGCCGGGCTTCGAATGGCGGCGCGCGATTTCGCGACATTCGAGCGCGGTGGATGCGGCGGCAAGAAAGGCATCGCGGCGCATGTTGATGGGCGTGGCGCCGGCGTGGGCGGCCTGGCCGACAAAGCGGAGCATGTGGCGCTGGAGGCCGAAAGTGCCGAGGACGACGCCGGCGGATTTGCTTTGCGATTCAAGGACGCCACCTTGTTCGATGTGAAATTCAAGATAGGCTTTGGCTTTGATTTTCTTGAGCGAGGCGTTTGCCTTGAGCATGGAGTCGAGATCGACACCGTTTTCTTTTAGGGCGTCGACGAGAAGTGTTCCTTGCTTGTCTTTGAGCGACCGGACTTCTTCGAGGTCGAGCGTGCCTGCGGCGGCTCCGGAGCCAAGAAGGCTGTGGCCAAAGCGCGCGCCTTCTTCGTCCGCCCAATCCACGAGTTTTAGAGTGACTGGCGCCTTTGCTGCGGATGCATAACGGCGCATGGCTTCGAGCGCGGTGACGACTCCGAGCGCGCCGTCGAGCCAGCCGCCGTTCGGGACGGAGTCGACGTGACTGCCGACGATGACAGTTTTGTCGGACGCACCGGGCAGCGTGGCAAAAAGATTTCCAGCCGAATCGATTTCGCGAATGAGGCCGATCGTGTTGAGCTTTTCAGTGAGCCATTTGCGGGCGGTACGCCAGACGGGACCCCAAGCGACGCGCTGCGCGCCATCTGGAGTGGAGGTGAGCGCGGCGAGTTCGCGGAGATCGGAGATGACGCGATTCGAATTTTCGGCGGCGGGAAGCGGGACTTGCGGTGTGGGCTGCGACGAGGCCATGCGGCAATCTCCGAAACTAAAGACTGAGGATACGTCAAAC
>DATLVG010000051.1:0-3569 GCA_035577625.1 Candidatus Dormiibacterota bacterium | reverse complement strand
TGCGGCATTTGTGATGACGGTTCGTAGCGGCAATCTGCTTTTTGTATCGGGGCACATTGCGAAGCGTGACGGCCAGCCTTGGAGCGGGCAATTGGGCGCGGAACTGGCCACACAAGAAGGAAAGCAGGCGGCGCGGCAGGCCGCGATTGACGTCGTGACGACGATGCATCACGCGTTAGGTGACTTGAACAAAGTGCGACGCATTGTGAAAGCGCTTTGTCTGGTGAATTCAACGGCACGTTTTACGGAACATCATCTTGTGTCCAACGGGGCCTCAGAACTGCTGCAAGAGGTGTTTGGCGAAAACGGTAAACATGCACGAAGTGCGATCGGCGTCGCGCAGTTGCCGCTGGGAGCGTGCTTCGAAATAGAATTGATCGCGGAAGTCGCCGGCTAGACGGATTGCGAGTTAGTTCGACAGGCCGCGCGTCCAAACGCGTGTGACCTGTAGCGCCTCGTTCAGCAGCAAGATATCCGCATCAGCGCCGGTGCGCAGCGCGCCTTTCTTAAATTCGATGCCAAGGACCGTTGCCGGATTGAGCGTAAGCATGCGCACGGCGTGAGCGAACGGAATTCCAAGCGCAACGATGTTTCGCAGCGCCCGGTCGAGTGTGAGCGTACTGCCAGCGAGCTTTCCGTCGGCATCACGGCAAACCCCGTGCACCACGGTCACATCGATCCCGCCGAGCTTGTATTTTCCGTCGGGCATACCCGTAGCGGGCGTGCCATCGCTAATCAACACGACGTGCTCGGGGCCTTTTGCCTGGAGCAAAACCTTCATCGCGATTTCGTCAACGTGAATTCCGTCGGCGATCAATTCGGCGTTAACTTCGGGAGAAGTGAGCACTGCACCGATCACGCCGGGATCGCGGTGGGAAAACGGACGCATCGCGTTGTAGGCGTGAGTGGCGTGATGCGCGCCATGCGCGATAGCGGCTCGTGCCTGTTCGTACGTGGCGTCGGTATGGCCGATAGAGACGACCATACCGAGGCTGCGTGCCGCATCGATGCAAGGCATCGCGCCGAGAAGCTCGGGCGCGATCGTGAGAATGCGAGCATTGCCGGACGCAGCCTGCAGAAATTTCTGCAAGACTTCCGCCGATGGCAATTGCAACAGGCTCGTTGGGTGTACTCCGCGCCGTTCTTTGCTTAGGAACGGCCCTTCGAAGTGAATTCCCAAAATCTCGGCGCACGGGGCGCTGCCTTCAAATTGTTGCGGGATGTACTTTGCTATGCCTTCGACGGCCCGAAGCGTATCGTCGGTGGACGCCGTTACGGTAGTGGCGACAATCGAAGTTGTTCCGAACTGAGCGACGCGTTTCGTAATGGTTCCCAACGCCTCCGGGGAGCCTTCCATAACGTCGCGTCCGCCAGCGCCGTGGATATGGACGTCGATGAAGCCGGGGATAGCGGTAGAGTCTTCAGCACGAACCTCCGAGGCCCCCGCGGGGAGCTCGAATTCATCGCGTTTGCCGATGCGTTCAATTTCGCCGTCACGGATCAGAATTCCAGCGTCGTGAAACTCCGCACTGGGGGTAATTGCCTTGCCAACATGGAGGAGAGTGGTTGTCATGGCCTGCAAAGTATCGTAGCGGAGGCGGCGGGAAAAACAAAACGGACGCTTCGCGAGGAAGCGCCCGTCTGAAAATAAACTAGAGATTGCGACTTACTTTGAAGCGGCGGCAGCCATGTCAATGCTGGTGAGTTTGAGCGTATCGCCGTCCACAGAGCCCTTCACTGTTACGTGATGGCCTGCGTGGGCCGCTACTTTGTCCTGTGCGTCAATGGCGTAGACTTTCTTGTCTGCGTCATTCACAAACACATATTTTGCGTTGTGTTCTTTCACGCACTTGGTGGTGCATTCGCCGGCCTTGTCGTTCGCGCCCTTGACGCCGCACTGGCTGTCGGAAATCCAGCCCGTCCAGCTGCCATCGGCCGCCATGGTTAGAGCGGCTGCGAACAGAGTCGCCGCCGTCAGAGTTGCAAAACGTACTTTCATGAGTTTCCCTCCTGGAACTGCTCTGCGGTATGAAGTAGGTCCGCCGGGCTGCCCAAAAGCTTGGCACAAGGCCTTGCCCATGTCTAGACCCACCCAAACACTATTACGGTTAAATCGGCAGCTCGGATGTTTCCAACGCGCCTCGAAGCCAGACAAAAAAAGGGATCCTTGCGGATCCCTTCTCTGTTTGATTCTCCATTTGGCGATGGAGGTGTGCTCGGCAAATTCAGTGACCTTACTGGCCGGAGCCGGTATTCGCGGCGGCCGCAGTGCCACCCGACTTCGGAATGCTCAGGTAGCCGGTCGCCGTGGTCTTAGTCACTTTGTTGACCACGAGTTCCAACGCCTGCCGCGTTCCGCCGGTGTAGAAGAAGATCGGTTCGTTGACGGAGCGGTTCTTCTTTTCGAAGCTCTTGTCGTCCGCCAGCACGTTGATCGTGTACTGGTTCTTCTTGGTGTTGGTGTCCTTCAGCTCGACCTGGACGGAGCCGACACGCTGTGCGCCGCCCTTACGGGAGACGGTAAATTCAAAATAGTCGCGCTGGCCCATACGGCGGAGCTGGTCGATTTCATCGTGGTTGCGAGCGATCAGTGTGCCCATCTCGCTCTTCGCCATCTGCAGGCTGCTGTTGGTGGCGTCGAGGTCGGTGCGAACACCGGTCACGTCGCCGCTCAGCTTCGTCACATCTTCAGCATTTGCTTTGCCGGCTAGCTTTTGATTCACGTCTGCGCCGAGCGCGGTCAGTTTCTTGTCGTAGGTTACAACGGCTGATTTGTGCTGTTTGCGTGCCGCGATCAAATCCGCTTGCGTTACATTCAGCTTGTCGGTCACAACTCTCAAATCGCTTTGCAGCTGCTGGTTAATCTCGTCGTCCTTGGCCAGGCGCTGGGCAAGCGCATCGTTTTGCTGTTTCAATGATGCTTGCGTTGAGGTTTCGACGCTATTCGCGTGGCTCAACGCGCTGACACCCACACCCAAGCCGAGTAACGAAACGCCTCCCAACACGGCCACGGCGAGACCTACCCACCGTGGGGTCCCCGACGTGCTTTGAATATTCGTTTCCTGATACTCGCTCATGTACTTCGTCTCCTTTGGCGATTCCGCCCTGCGCGGTAAAAGGGAGCACCCCTCGAACCAAACTGCTGGGCCGCAGCGTTACGGGTATAACAGGCTTCGAATGAATGGGTTCCGGCTGCTTGGATGGGGAATATGGCAAAGCGTATATGGTACTAGTACGCGTAAACTTTACGTTGCCACCTCGCGCGCGGTAATTTTTGCTGAAAAGGAATGAGGTGGGAAATTAGCCCGCGAGAACACGACTCCAGGTGCCCTAACCGACAAGGAAATCTACGGTAAGTGTCTTAAGTTGTGTATGTTACTGCTTATGCCGCTTGGGTGGAGGTTGTGGAACTGGAATCGGTAAGCGTCGCGAAGTATTGGTCCAGAGTGGTTGTCGCGGCGCTCAGAACGACTCGGCAGTTCGCGCAAGACCCAAGGTGCTGCTCAATATCCTTGGACACAGAGGGCGAGAGCTTTCCCTCTAAGTACCAACAAATCAGATGGATAGTG
>DATLVG010000050.1:0-14339 GCA_035577625.1 Candidatus Dormiibacterota bacterium | reverse complement strand
GTCTCGACGCCTGACTTGGCGGAATTTTTAAGGCGTTACCTTGAGCACGAGTGTTTCGTGCGAAGCGACTTTCGCGGAAAACTTGCCGGTGGTCTTGCCGAGGTCTTTTGCGGCCCAAAGGTCGCGGACACTGGCGGCGACGTGGTCGGGATAGCCGAGTTCGGTCCAGTTGACGGAGATTTCAGTTTCGTCCTTTCCGCGGTTGAACAAGATCACGGCACGGCTTCCGTCTTTCAACTGCTTGACCCAAATTTCCTTGTCGCCGTCTTTGCGGATGCGACGTCCTTGCATTCCGAGCGCATCCTGGTTCACCGCGATAATTTCTTTGTTGGTCAAAATTGTTTTGATCTCCGGAGTCATCGAGCGCAAATCGTTGCCGGCGACGAGCGGCGCCGCGAGCATCGCCCACAGGCTGAAGTGCGAGCGGTACTCCATTGTCGTCATTCCTCCGTTTCCCACTTCGAGCATGTCCGGATCGTTCCAGTGTCCCGGCCCGGCCGCGCCTTCCAGGCCGACTTGCATGTCAACGATGTCCAGCATTCCGAGCGAGCAGCAGCCGCCGTCCGGCCACTTCTTTTTTCCTTCCCAGTGGTCGTTGATGTCGCCCGTCGTGCGCCACAAATTTCCAACGTTCTGCGCCCACTGCCACGGTTTTGCCGTGCCCCATTCGCACATGCTGAACACGATGGGCCGCCCCGCCGCGGCCAGCGCATCGTGCATCGTCGAGTACGCCTCTTGCGCGTTCCGCGTATCGGTGCTGCACCAGTCATACTTCAGGTAATCGACGCCCCAGCGCGCGTATTGAATCGCGTCCTGAAATTCGTGGCCCTGGCTGCCCGGCCGCTTCGCGCACGTCAATTTTCCTGCATCCGAATACAAACCGAATTTCAACCCTTTCGAGTGAACGTAATCGGCCAGCGCTTTGATGCCGGAAGGGAATCGCTGCGCGTCGGCGACGATGAATCCGTTCTCGTCGCGGCTCACTTGCCAGCAATCGTCGATTACGACGTATTGGTAGCCGGCATCTTTCATTCCGCTCGTGACCATCGCGTCGGCCATGGACTTGATCATGTCTTCGCTGACGTTGCAGCCGAATTTGTTCCAGCTATTCCAGCCCATTGGAGGAGTAAGGGCGACACCATTGTCCCAGGCTCGCACGGCTGGTGCGAACGAGACGAGGGAAATGAGAACGAGTACCGACAAGACGATTTTTCGACTGAACGGCGATTTGCCCATGGCAACCTCCGAAGAATTCCGCGCCGCATCATACCGGATTTGGGCAGGCAGGAGTTAGTGGAGTGCTTGAGCGCGTGCGGCGGCCTATTTTTTGGCGGAGCGGTACAAGATTACGCGCACTTTTTCGAGCGTCACCAGCCCGCCGCCGATCATTTCATCGAGGCGAGGCAAGATGGCTTCAATTTTGTCGGCTGCTTCAATCACTTCCACCACGATCGGCAGATCCTGCGACAAGCGAAGAATTTTGTCCGTGTGATACGTGCTCGTGCCGCCGTAGCCGCCCACGCCGCGCAGCACCGTCGCACCCGAGAAACTTTCACGGCGCAAGAGTTCGACAATCGCTTCGTGCAACGACTTGCCGTGCCATTTGTCCGATTCGCCGATGTGAATGCGCATCAGCGTGCGTTCGCCTTCAAATTTTTCGTGCGTCATGGCGCTCTCCTGCGAATTCTAAAACCGGTTGGCCAAGCGAATTCCGGCAACGGAAAGGAGCAAGCCTGCAATCACGCTTGCGCCGACGTAGGTGGAAGCGCGCAGCCATTCACCCTCTTCGAGCATTTTTGCAGTTTCCCACCCGAAACTTGAAAACGTGGTGTATCCGCCGAAAAATCCGACGGCGATGGCGATGCGCCAGTCCGGCGAAATGACGATGCGATTGAGCGTGAACTGCCCGATGAGGCCCAGGAGAAAACATCCGGTGAGATTGATGAGCAGCGTTCCATAGGGAAACGTTCCGCCCATACGAATTTGCACGACGCCTTGCAGGCCGTAGCGCGCGAGCGTGCCTGCCGCGCCGAAGAGGGCAATCAGGAAGATTTTCAAAAGCTCACCTCTCGTTGCATTTCGTCAAAATCGCCCACCCCATAAGGCGGCCGCTACAACGGCGAATGAACAACGGCGCCAACAAAAAACTCCTGGCGCCGCGGCAGCCAGGAGTCATCAGTCCATCGAATTCTTCGTCGGACGGTTATGGCGAACTCCATCGCCTTTCATTTCCGCAGAGAGTGTAGCGTGGCGGAACTGAAAATAAAAGCGACGGCCGGCTTCCGAAGAGCCGGCGCTAAGAGCTGCCGAAAACTCCCTACAACAGCTCGTAAGCGCGAGAATCTCTAAAAATGAAAGCGGTAGCGGATTCCACCAGAAATCTCGCGCGGATAATTCCAGTGCGTTCCGCCGAACGTATTGGAATTGTCGATCTGGTAGCGCGAGTCGCCGACATTCTGCGCGGTGAAGTTCACACTGAAGTTTTCGCCGAAGGATTTTCCGAGCGAGAGCGCGAACTCCGTGTGATCAGAGAGGTGCTGCGGGCCATCGCCGTTCAAGAAGCCGGAGCCGAAGCCGAGCGTGCCGGATAGGAAGGTGCGCCAAGGAAGTGTGGCGTGGAACCCGGTGCTCAGTGTGTTGCGCTGGTCGTGGTCGAGATAGCAGAAGCCACCGCCGTCGCAAAGTTGTCCGGGATTAGAGATGAGTCCGCCGGTGATCACGCCGGCTCCCTCGATCATTTGGTTCGAGTAGCTCAAGAAAACGTCGAAGCGCTTCGCAATTCGCGGTGAGCGAACGGTCGTCTCCCAGCCATGGATGCGGGCGCGCTCGATGGTGAGCGGCAGAAAAATACTCGAGCTGCCGAGCGCGTCATGATCGAAGAAGTTGAGCGCGTGGGTTTGAAAGTTGGAGAAATCAAGCGACCAGCCGCGCACCGGAATCGCAAGGCCGAATTCGCGCTGTTCGTCGGTTTCACCCTGCAAAGGAAGGAATCCGGAACCGGTGGAATCGAGCAACGGACCGGAAATCGTGGTGAGCGGAGGGGCTTGAAAGAATCGGCTGTAGGATGCGCGGAAGATCCAATTCAATTTTGGGAAGCGCAATGCGGCGCCGAGGCGCGGATCGGTTTTGTCTTCAACGAGGCCGCCGGAAAAATGCGTGTAACGAAAGCCGGCGTTGAACGTGAACCAGTCGGTCAATCGAAATTGGTCCTCAGCGAAAGCGCTGAAGAGCGAGCCGTGTGGTTGGCTCATTTGCGGTGACGGCGAAGGCGTGCCGTCGGTGTTGACGATGCGGAAGAGCGAATCGTCTTGTTGTGCGAAGCCGTAGAAACCGACGCGGGCATTGTGGCGGCCGCGTGTCAGGGCAAGATTTGCAAGGCCGCCCTCGTAGTGCGAATCATTGTGGTCGGTTGCGATTGGTGCGCCGTCGAGGGTGGCGCCCGAAGTTGGCAGGTACCCATCGTATGCCGCGCGATTCCAATGGAAGAATGGCGCGATGGTGAAAAGCACGCCGGAATTCAGAGTGTGTATCCAGGAAAGGTTTCCGAAGACGTCGCGCTCGCGTTCGACGTCGCGCATTCCAATTTGTTGCTGAGCGAACGTATTCGGGATTTGGAAATAGTCGCCACGGGCGGAACCCGCGAAGCGAAATTGGTCTTTCGGAGTTGCGTTAAAGATGAGCGACGTGAAAACGCCGAGGCCGTTGTTGCTGTCGTGAAATTCCTGCGGCTCGGGCGGCATCAAGCCGATGTCGGAACGCGTTCCGCTCGCGCTGGCGTACCACGCAAAACGCTCGGAGTGATCGCCGAAACTAAGCTGGCTGTCCGTGGAATGATGGCTGCCGTACGTTGCGACCAGCTCCGCTTCACGGTCACGCTCGAAGCCGGATTTAGGTATTACGTTGAACGCGCCGTAGGTTCGATCGCCGTATTCGGCGGATTGACCGCCGCGCTGGATTTCGACGACGTCGATGTCCTTCGGATCGAATTGTGCGCCGACGTTCGACGCGATATTCGTGTTCGGCACTGGAATCCCATCGACGAGCCAGGAAACTTGATGGCCACCGCGAATATGAAGCTGATCGTGAACCATGTAAGCGCCGGGCGTGTAATTGGTGATGGATTCGAGGCTGTTGGTGCGAGTTGCGCCCGGAGCGTCTTGAATTTCCGCCCGCGTGACAGTGGCTGAAGAGGTGGACGAAGTCGGATCGATATTGACGGCGTCGGCTTGGACTTCGATTTGCTGATTTACAGTTGCGAGTTCGAGAGGGAAGTGGCGGAGAGGCGCGGTATCCGCCGCAACGACGAGTCCGACCTCGGTACTACGAAAACCGTCGTGCGAAATGAGCAGACTGTAAGCGCCGGCGGGAACGGCGTCAATTTGAAAGCTGCCTTCACCGTCGCTGACGGCGGAACGCTGCCAATCCGATAGTTTGGCGCGAAGTTCAATTCTCGCGCCCTCGATCGGACGATGTTGGGTGTCATGAACGATGCCACGGACCGTACCAAAAATGCTGGCGCGGGCTTCTGGTGAAAAATATACGATGAAGAAGCTGAAAAAAACGGGCAAAACAGATAAAAACCAAAAACGACGGCGAAACATGAAAGCCTTTCTCCCAAGGGGATAAAGCTCGCGGCGAATCACGCAGCGCGAGGCTAGAGAAATGTCTTCGATAAAAACGACGAGCGCCTTGTGACTAGGAGAGAGTGAGACGCGGTGGGGGTGACTGGGGCCTTTCAGCGCGAGAAGTCATTTGCGGCGCGAACGGCGTAAGCACAGGGACGGCGCACTCGAGGGACAGAGCGATTTGCAGAGTGGGCAACACAAACTGGGCCACGTTGATCGCCGTTTCGTCCGCAGCGTTGCAGCAGGAGATTTTGCAATCGGAAATGTGGCTCATGTTATGGCCGCAGTCCATCGGCGCGTCGTTTCCGGAGGACGCATTCTTGTGATGATGGCCCGGGACGGGGCAATGATCGCCCATGCAGCAGGCCATGCTGCTCGTGAGCCACGCGGCGCGAGCAAACGGTGCCTGCAGCAACACGACAGCAAACAGACACAGGAGTGCCGCTAGTTTGCGAGTACGAACGGGAGTGCGTTGCTTGACGCTCACGAGCCGAT
Source organism: Candidatus Dormiibacterota bacterium (assembly GCA_035577625.1). GTDB lineage: Bacteria > Acidobacteriota > Terriglobia > Acidiferrales > UBA7541 > Acidiferrum. The sequence goes on along the minus strand of DATLVG010000050.1, from coordinate 9,219 downwards.
CTTATCCTTTTAATTAGGATACGACAGCTGTGCCTTGCGGCGAAGCGGTTTAGCAAGCGTTGGTCTGAACCCCGAGCGGCGAAACCGTGCCCAAGAGCGGTTTGCCTCATTCAAGAAGTGCGGAGAATTGTAAGGCGCCAGCTGGTGCGAGACAATGGCTCAAATCTGAGGGATTGGATGATGTGGGAGGTGATATGAAGCTATTTCGTGAAAGGGCGCGACGAGCGATTTTGGTCGCACTGCTCTCTATCCTCGCGATAGCCGCGCCAATCCGCGCGCAAGCGCCGGCAGAAGGTCCCGCGATCAAGGCAGTCACGGTAAGTGACGGTGTAGAGCTGCACTACGTGGAGATGGGGAAGGGCGAGCCGGTCATTTTTGTGCATGGGTCGATTGGCGACGGTTCATTCTGGAATCCGCAGCTAGCGCCGTTCGCCGAGAAATATCATGTGATTGCATACAGCAGGCGATACAACCAACCAAACACGAATAAGCCGAAAGCGGGTTATTCCGCCGTGGCGGATGCAGATGATCTTGCCGGTCTGATTGAGAAATTGCATCTTGGAAAAACGAATGTGGTTGGTCACTCCTATGGAGGCTACACGGCGCTGTTTCTGGCAGTCCGGCATCCAGAGCTCGTCCGGTCGCTGGTTATAGCTGAGGCGCCTGCGATGCCGTTACTGGCGTATCTACCTGGGGACGAGTCAGAGCTGGGAAAGAAAACTTTGGCGGATATTCGAACGCGAATGGAAGTACCGATGAAGGCGGCTTTTCAAAAGGGCGATCGGAGCGCGGGAGTTGGAGTCTTTATCGATTATGTATCGAATGACCCTCACGCTTGGGACAAATGGCCGGAAGAAGCGCGGAAGGAAACGCTTGCGAATGCGCATGAGTGGGACGTAATGCTGACAGAAGGAGAACTTTTTCCGGACATGAAACCCGAGGACGTGAAAAAGATCAAAGCGCCGGTGCTTTTGTTATCTGGCGACAAGACGTTTGAGTTTCTGAAGTTGATTGACGAAGAGTTGAGTCGTTTGCTGCCGAACAATCAGCGAATCGTATTGCCTGGGGCCACGCATCACATGTTTTACGAACAACCGGAAAAATGCCGGAGCGTCATTTTGAATTTTTTAGAAGGAAAATAAGCAGCAAATCTTGACTTGGCGTGGCGCGCGACGCAGACTAAAAGCATGGCCCACATTTATTTGACATTTGATTTTGGAAAAGACGAAGAGAAGGCACAGCTGGCGAGGCACAAGCTGGATTCGTGGAAGCAGGCGTTCAAGCTCGACAAAAAAATGCAGGGAAAGTTTGACCGGAAAGAAGATGGCGCGGCGACAGCCAGCGCTCCTGCGGCGGAAGCAAAATCCGAGAAAAAAACGGCAGGGAAGGGCGTCAAGGGGAAGGCGAAAGCGGAAGCAGAACCAGCCAAATTGGCTCCTTCGTATGCGGAGATCAAGCTGATCCTGCGATTGGCGATGCCCAACCACGAGAAGCTTACGGAACAGCGGCTATTAAAGCGTATTTCGAGCGAAGAGCCCTTCGCGAGCGCTTCGCCAAAGACGATCCATCAGGGCGATGCCGGATTTGGCGAGGTAGACTCCCGGTTTTCGGACTTGGAATAACCGCACGAGTTTTATTGGCCTCGGAGGCGTTTCGGTATAATTAGTAGCTGCAGGGGATTTCGCATCCACGTTCACGTCGAGGTTGCGCCGAATGGCCGTACAAACCCGCGTCAAGCCCAATAAGGTTGACGCCCCCAAGAACGACCGGCACGCAGGTCTTAGCCGGGACTCCCTCATTAAAATTTATCGGGCGATGTATATGTCGCGACGGTTGGACGACAAAGAGATCCAGCTGAAGCGGCAGAACAAGATCTACTTCCAAATCTCAAGTGCCGGACATGAAGCGGTGACGGCGGCCATGGGGTTGCTTCTTCGTCCCGGCGTGGATTGGCTGTATCCCTACTACCGCGACCGCGCTTTTTGTTTGTTAATGGGCGTGACCCCTCTGGAGATGCTGTTGCAGGCAGTCGGCGCGAAAGATGATCCCAGCTCTGGCGGCCGTCAGATGCCGAGCCATTGGGGTCACCCGAAGTTCAATATCGTGAGCAAGTCGTCGTGCACCGGCACGCAGTTTGTGCAGGCGATCGGCGCGGCGGAAGCGACGCAATATTTCGAAGCGCATCCCAAGGCGCTCGCACAGGCGAAGAAGGCGCCGCTGGGCAATCTGGCGAAGCACGAGAGCGACGAGATTGTGTATGTATCGTCGGGCGACGGCGCGACGAGCGAAGGCGAATTCTGGGAATCCTTGAACGTTGCGTGCGCGAAGAAATTGCCGATGGTCTATTTGGTGGAAGACAACGGCTACGCAATTTCGGTGCCGATTGAGGTGCAGACCGCGGGCGGGAGCATTTCCAAACTAACGCAAGGTTATCCCGGGCTGCATATTTCCGAGTGTGACGGAACGGACCCGATCGAGAGCTATCGCGTTTGCAAGGAAGCCGTGGAGTATGCACGCGAGCGGAAAGGTCCGGCGCTGGTACACGCGCACGTCACGCGCCCGTACTCTCATTCGCTCTCGGATGACGAGAAACTCTACAAGGTGCCGGAAGAACGCGAAGAAGAAGCGCATCGCGACCCTGTCTCAAAGTTTTCCCTGTTTTTGATCCGCGAAGGCGTTATGGATCAGAAACAGATTGAAGCGTTGGAATCGCAGGTAGATCACGAAGTTCGGCAGGCCGCGGATCAGGCGCTGGAGGCGGAGCCGCCGTCGGTCGACTCGATTTACGCGAATGTGTACTCGCCGGATGTCGATCCGACGTCGAGCGCATTCGAAGCGACACCACAGCTGCATGGCGCGCAGAAGACGATGGTCGAGATGGTGTCGGCCACTTTGAACGACGAAATGTCGCGCGACGAACGCATCGCGGTCTTTGGCGAGGACGTGGCAGACTGCAGCCGCGAAGAGAATTTGAAGGAAGTAAAAGGGAAAGGCGGCGTATTTAAAGCGACCGCCGGGTTGCAGCGGAAGTATGGATCTGCGCGCGTCTTTAATACCTCGTTGGCCGAGGCCGCGATTGTGGGCCGTGCGATCGGCATGGCAACGCGCGGATTGAAGCCCGTGGCTGAGATTCAGTTTTTTGACTACATCTGGCCCGCGATGATGCAGATTCGCGATGAGTTGTGTGTGATGCGTTGGCGTTCGAACGGCGGGTTCAAGGCGCCGACAGTGTTGCGCGTCGCGATCGGCGGCTATTTGACGGGCGGGGCGGTCTATCACAGCCAATCAGGCGAATCGATCTTTACGCACTGCCCGGGATTGCGCGTCGTGATGCCATCAACTGCTCTGGATGTGGCGGGCCTGCTGCGCACCGCGATTCGCTGCGACGACCCGGTGATGTTCCTCGAGCACAAGCATCTATACCGGCAGCCCTATAACCGAAGCGAATATCCCGGGCCGGACTTCACGATTCCGTTTGGCAAAGCGCGGATGGTGAAGGAAGGCGAGGACGTGAGCATCATCACCTACGGAGCGTTCGTTCATCGTGCGGAGGTTGCCGCGGCGCAACTGGAACGCGAGGGGATTTCGACCGAAATCATCGATTTGAGGTCGCTTTCGCCGTATGACTGGGAAGCGATTGCGGCGACCGTGCGGAAGACGCACCGTGTGATCGTTGCGTACGAGGATATGCAAAGCTGGGGGTACGGTGCGGAGATCGCGGCGAGGATCGCCGAGGAGTTGTTCGATGAGCTTGACGCGCCCGTGAAACGGATTGCCGCAACCGATACGTTCTGTGCGTACCAGCCGAAGCTGGAAGACGCGATTTTGCCGCAATCTGACCGGGTGGTCACGACCGTCAAACAACTGGTTGAGTACTAGCCACGCTCTAAATTCAGGAAACTTTTTTGAGGCGTAAGGCGTATCCTTCTTCAGAAGGCGGGTTAAACACGCTTTGCGAGGGGCAAAACCATGATTTGCACTGCTTGCCAGAAGGTCATCGCGGACGGTTCGAACTTTTGCTACAACTGCGGAGCGCGGCAGCCGAATAGCGCGCCGATGCCGGCAGCACCGGTTCATAACCGCAAGAGACTGATGCGATCGAGCACGGACAAGAAGCTGGGCGGCGTCTGTGCGGGTCTGGCCGACTATTTGGATTTGGACGTGACGCTTGTGCGCGTGCTGTGGGTGCTGGCCGTTTTCTGCGGCGGGACGGGGTTGTTGTTATACGTTGTGCTTTGGATTGTACTCCCGGTTGAGCCGCTCTACGTTCCCGTGGCGACGCAAACCCAGAATACGGCGACGCCGTAAGGATCGTCGCCTAGTCTTTCGGCTTTTTGGGAGCGCGGGATCTCCGCCCGCCTGAGCCGAGTAACCCTTCGTCAACCGACAGCGTGCCGGGACCAACAGTGGCCAGGGCGACGCAAGCTGCGGCGAGCGCGAATGGGAATTCATACAAATGTACGGCGAGAATCCCACCCGAGCTGTGCACCTTCCAGATGGCAACTCCCATTTCGATGGCGAGCAGCATCGCTGCCGGACGCGTGAATAGTCCCAGAGCAAGCAGCGCGCCTCCAAAGGACTCCAGAATTCCAGCGACGTAGACAAACTGCGCGGGCAAATCGTGCTGCGCGAACATGTGCTGCATATCAAGATTAGGCCGTACAAGCTTCGGGTAGCCGTGGGTGAGGAAGATGACGGCGAGGGCGATGCGCAGCGTCAAGAGTCCAATCGGTCGCAGACGATCGAGAAAATTCATTTTGTTAGCGAACCTCGAGTCCCGGTGTTCGAATAAGTCTACGGCATTCTAGCAGAGCGGCGCGCCGCAGCCTGGCTGGGCAGTGTCGGACACAGAGATTCGGGTACAATCGAGTATTCGAAATTGCATGTCCTGTGGAGAAGCATGAGCCCCTCAGAAATCGATTCTTGTGCAGCCTGCGCGTTCGAACGGTACATTTTGTTTCCTGCCAAAACCATCATGGGTGAGTTCGAATGAAGAGGAAGCTACTGGTCGCCATTCCACTGCTGGTGATCGTCGTGATTGCGGCGTGGATTGTCCGGCCGAAGCATGAATACATCGGCGAAGCATACGTGAGTACGAAGAGTACGGCGCTTTTGAGCAGCGTCGCGCAAGTGCGGCAAGAGATTGGCGAACTGCACTACGGCGAACACGTCGAGATGATGGCGAAGCGAAATGAATTTGTGAAAGTGAAGACCAGCGCGGGACTGGTGGGTTGGGTGGATGCTCATCAATTGATGGACCCACCGCTGTGGCAGCGCAGCATAGTCTTGTTGAAGAAGGCGCAGGATTTACCGGTGCAGGCGCGGGGCCGGACGAAGGTGGCGACGAACTTGCGCGTGGAGCCCGGGCGAACCGAAGGGCGGCTGTATCAGTTTGGGCGCGGAATTCCGGTGGAGGTAGTGGGGCGCGCGACGGCGGATTGGGTGCAGGTGTCGGACGAAAAGGAAGGCTCGACTCCCGAAGATACAAAAAAAGAGGATTGGTTTCTGGTGCGAGGAGAAGCGACGCGGGCGCCGGGAGAGACGACCGCAAAGACAGGTGCGCCGATTCCATCCACGGCAACCGTGCCCGGAGACGGGTCAGCGCCCATTGCGGGTTGGGTGGTGGCGCGATTCGTGGAGCTTGATGAACCAGATCCAATTCGCGAAGGAGCGGGTTCGGCGAATGTACGGCCGATCGCCTGGTTCGAATTGAACCGTGTGACGGACGATTCAGGAGAGAAGTCGCAATATTTATTGGCGGCGACTCGCGGGCCCGAAGGGCAGGCATGCGATTTTACGAATCTGCGCGTTTATACGTGGAACCGAAAAAAAACGCGATACGAGACCGCGTTCATCGAGAATGATTTGTGTGGAGCCCTGCCGATTCGCGTGGAAAAAAATGCAAAGGGCGAGCCGGAATTCCGGTTCAAGCTGATGGATCGCAACGACGAGGAACGGAAGTATCGGTTGATCCAGACAGTGGTGCGACGCGTGCACGAGAACGAGGGCGGCGCGAAGGCAGCGACGGCCGCGAAAAAATCCAAGTAGAAGAATCCGTGGAGCGATCCGAATGACGCTGCACATCAGCGAAAGCGATGTAGGAGCGGTGTTGACGATGCCGATGGCTATTGAGGCCGTCGAGGCAATTTCGCGGAAGCAGGCGGCCGGAGAAGTGGTGCTGCACCCGCGGAGGCGGTTCGAATTCCCTGGCGGAAGGTTCTTTCATCACATGGCCGCAGCCGATCTTGGCGCAAATCGAGTGGCTACGAAGCAGTACACCTACGTGAACGGGAAGCTGAAATTCGTCGTGTGCCTTTATTCGATGGAAACGGGCGATTTGCTGGCGTTAATTGAAGGGGATTGTTTGAGCCAACAGCGGACTGGAGCCGCTTCGGGCGTAGCGACGAAGTATATGGCGCGTTCGGACGCCAAGACTGCTGCAATCATTGGGACGGGTTGGCAAGCGCAGGCGCAACTTGAAGCTATTGCTGCCGTTAGAAATCTCGAGTCCGTATCCGTGTATGGGAGAGATGACGCGCGAAGAGAAAAGTTTGCGCGAGAGATGAGCGAGCGGTTGAAGATCCCGGTGCGCGCGGCGGGAAGTTCAGCCGAGGCCGTGCACGGAGCGGAAATAATTTGCGCGGCGACGACGTCGAGCCAGCCCGTGCTGTTTGGCACAGATATTGCGGCAGGCGCTCACGTGAACGCGATTGGCGCGAATCATATGCGAAAGCGTGAACTGGACGATGCAGCCGTGTTGAAAGCAGACATCGTGGTGGTGGATTCGATCGAGCAATCGCGTCAGGAAGCCGGGGACTTGGTGCTGGGTTTTGCGACGGACGAGGCGCGATGGAATCACGTTTCGGAATTGTCGGTGGTCGTATCCGGCAAGTCGCCGGGACGGGCTCGGCCCGAGCAGGTGACGCTATTCAAATCCAACGGCATCGCTGCGTGGGATCTGGCGGCGGCGATGCGCGTCTTTGCCGAGGCCACGCGCCGGAAGCTGGGGCGTGTGCTACCTCTTTGGCAATCTGCTTCTTAGGACACACTCCAATCCTGAGCAGTCCAGCTGCGTTATTCTAAAAAGCGCCTAAGCTCGCCATGAAAACCTTGCCTGACTATCTACGCAAAGGGATGAAGCTCGTGATTGTGGGATGCAATCCGAGCGAATCATCCGTTCGAACGGGACACTACTACTCCGGGCGCACCAATGTTTTTTGGCCGGTGCTGCACAAGAGCGGAGTGATTCCGGAACCGCTCGAATACGGCGACGACCGCCGAATCATTGAGTTTGGAATTGGGCTGACGGATCTGGTGAAGCGCCCAACGCGAGGCGTTGAAGAATTGACGCGCGAGGATTATGCGGAAGGACGAATCGTGCTTTCGCAAAAGCTGGGCGAATTTACGCCGCGGGTAATCGCGTTCAATGGAAAAGTTGTTTACGAACAATTTGCCCAGAGAAAATGCAAGTTCGGCATTCAGAAAGAGTTGCTCTACGGCGCTCGGGTGTATGTGCTGCCGAGCAGCAGCGGCGAGAACGCCAATGCGCAGAGAGAACGATTGACGCACTTCCGGAAGTTGGCACAGCTCGTGCGAAAAACGGAAAAAGCGCGAGATGCAACGCAGGCGTAACGAGGTGAGACGATGAGTCAAGGGGCTCCCGCTACCGCGCCGGTGCTACTGGAATCCGTGCACGGCGGAGTTGCGCTGCTGGTTTTGAACCGGCCGGAGCGCATGAACGCGCTGAATAACGAGCTGGCGACGGCCCTTTACGGTGCGCTGGAAAGAATCGCGCAAGACGATTCGATTCGAGCGGTTGTCTTGACTGGCGCAGGCCGCGCGTTTTGTGCGGGCGGCGATTTGGCGGTGATCGGCAAGGGAAGAGAAGCGAATAATTCAAAACAGCTTGAACCGATTTTACGCGCGGGAATGAGCGCGGTGCTGAAGATTCGAACCATGCCGCAGCCGGTGATCGCGGCGGTGAATGGCGCGGCGGCTGGAGCGGGGATGAACGTGGCGCTCGCAGCGGACATCCGAATTTCCGCGGAAGAGGCGACGTTCGGGCAGAATTTTGCGAAGGTGGGATTGTTTCCCGATTACGGGGGGACCTATTTCCTGCCGGAGTTGGTGGGGCCATCGAAAGCCGCGGAGATGTTTTACACGGGCGACATGATTGATGCGCAGACAGCGTTTAATCTAGGGCTGTTGAATCGTGTGGTTCCGGCGGTGCAATTGGAAACTGAGGCGAGGGCTTTGGCACAAAAAATCGTGAGCGGACCGCCGTTGGCCATTCGCGCGGTAAAGAAGGTGCTTTTCGCGAACCAGAAAGAAGCTTTGGAGCGCGCACTGGAAGCGGAAGTGGCGCATCAGATGAAATGCTTCGCTTCTGAAGATTGCCTAGAAGGCGTACATGCATTTTTTGAAAAGCGGGCCCCGCAGTTCCGCGGCCGCTAATCTGTATTAGAATTCCGAATATGAGCGAACTTGAGGTTACGACTGCAGAGCTGAAAAAAAGGCTCGACGCGGGAGAACGGCTGCTGCTCGTGGATGTGCGCGAGCAGTGGGAATGGGACGTCTGCCGGATTGAGGGGGCAAAACTGATTCCGATGCGGACGATTCCGGCGAATCTGCAGGCGCTCGATGTGGAGGAGCCGGTAATTTGTTATTGCCACCACGGGATGCGCAGCCTGGACGTGGCGGCCTGGTTGCGCAAGCAAGGCGTGGAGTCGGCGCAATCGCTGGCGGGCGGGATTGAGCGGTGGTCGGCGGAGATTGATCCAAAAGTGCCGCGATATTGAAATTGGCGCATTCTCTCGTCGGAATGCAATTGTGTAGAATCTAGGGACGCAGACGGAACTGCTCGCTCGATGGCAAAGCCGAAAGTCTTGTTCTTTCAAAAGCCAACTTGAACGACCTGCCGCAAAGCAAGAGGTCTCTTGCTCGAACTCGGCGCGGAAATCGAATCGCGCGACCTGGATAAAACGCCGCTGTCGGTCGCAGAAATAGAGAGTTTGATTGGCGATCGAGACTACAAATTGTTTTTGAATACACGGAACGAGCTCTATCGCGAGAAGAAAATGACGGAAAAGCCACCGTCGCGCGCCGAAGCGATCGTTCTGATGTCGAAGAATCCAAACCTGATCAAGCGGCCGATCTTGTCACGCGGTGGACGGCTCTTGCTCGGCTTCGACGAAGCGGCGTACCGCAGGTTTCTGAAGT
>DATLVG010000049.1:0-22015 GCA_035577625.1 Candidatus Dormiibacterota bacterium | reverse complement strand
GCGATGTTAGACACCACAACGGGAGAGGTAGTGGAAGTAACTCTCGAGTACGAAGGCGACAACGTGCGAGAGGTTTATTGCTCGCTGCCAGGCCCGGTGCGAGTAGGTATCGAAGCCACAGGATCGATGCAGTGGTTTTTAAATCTCATGGAAGAGCTGGGAATCGAATGCCTGGTCGGTCATCCAGCCGAGATTCGGGCCGCCGAGCCACGGAAGCAGAAACATGATCGGCGAGATGCGGACCTGATTCTGAAACTGCTGGTGGAAAATCGTTTTCCGGCGATCTGGCTGCCTTCGAAGGAGTTGCAGGATCTGCGGTCTTTATTGCGGCACCGTCATCAGTGGGTACGCATGCGGACGCGAATACAAAATGCATTGCAGTCGATAGCTCTGGCGAATGGTCTCCGCCGAGGCACCGCCCTATGGAGCCAGGACGGTCAAAGCAAGATCGCATCGTTACCGTTGGCGTTCCATACCGCCTATCGGCGGAGCGAGTTGCAGGCGATGTACGAGAAGTTCGAAGCGGAGATCGAGAAACTGAACCAGCGAGTCGAGGAGCAAGCTAGCGGACGAGCCGGAGCACGACTGCTGATGACTCACCCAGGAGTAGGGCCGGTCACGGCGTTGGCGACCGAGGTGTTTCTAGGTGATCCAGCACGATTCGCAGACAGCAAGGCCCTGGCTAGTTATGTAGGGATGATTCCGCGTGAGTATTCCAGTGGAGGGCGGCAGCGGCTCGGTGGGTTGAGTAAACAAGGTAATCCGCTGTTGCGGTTTCTCTGGGGTGAGGCGGGGGCGCACGCCGTACGCAAGGATCCAGAGTTGCAGCGTTTTTACCGCCGCAAATTAGTGCAGAAAGGTCTGGGGAAGGCGAGTGTGGCCGTGGCTCGCAAGCTTGGAATCCGGTTGTGGATCATGTTGCGGGATCAGATTGAGTACAACGAGTTCTGTCGTCGTGGACAGAAGCAGCAGAAAAGCAGTGAAGCCTGTGCGGGGATGCCAGAAACGCGGAATGGTGCAAAAAGTCACCGGCCGGTTGATTAGGCTACCCGCCTCCCTTGAGGAAGAGGGAGTTCGAATAACTCATCATGGTCGATGGTGATCGAAGAGATGTTTGGTGGGCAACACTGAATTGATGAACGTAAACGGGCTGGGCAAGTTAGGGTGGACACACTACGAACGGAAGCGACCGAGAGAGACGCAGTTCGTGCGCCGAAGGAGAAGTGTGCTCGAGTCTGATAGAAATGAAGAGAAAACTTTCTTGACACGGCCGGCGTCGTTAGAGATACGGCGTTTATAAGGAGTTGATTCGTCTTAGAGAGTTGTCTTGTTGCGCGCTGACCGCACGACTTGACTTACCGCGTCGACCACGACCTCCGGGCGATCAATTATGACGAAGTGTCCGCTCCTGTCTGCCACCATTTCCTTGCTGTTCCGGGAGAGCGACAGCAATTGCTTCTGCAGTTCCGTGCCCGCACTTTGATTCGTGTCGACATCGATCAGCGGCTTGCCCTCAAGCGGCTGGCTATGTTCTTTCACGAGTGCATCTGCTTCAGCAACACACCCCGGCATTATCTCAGCGCTGGCTTGCAGTGCTTTTTGATTCCGCGACTGCGCCATAAACCAAACATGTGCTTCGCGACCCCGAGAGGACAATTTACTAAAGTTCGGATCGTCCTCCAGGCCCATTAGCTTGGGCCCACCGGAAGGCGCGCCCACTGCACCGTTGGGAGCAGTGAGAGGCAGCAGCGTCGATCCTGGACGCATCGTTATACTCCTCATGAGCAACATCGCATGATCGACAAACACTATCCCCGCCACTTCGTCCGGATAGCGTCCCGCATATAGCCGCGCAATCAATCCACCGAGCGAATGCCCGACAAGCACATAAGGCCCCTGCACTCCCGCGTTCTTCAACGCGGTGTGAACCTCACTCACCCTAAGGGCACATGAATCTTTCGGACCGTCATCGCTCCAACCGACTCCTGAATGATCATACGAACACACCCGAGTGAGTTTTGCGACTTCGGGCTGAACAAGCCCCCAATCGACGGAGAATCCCGCGCCCACGATAACCACGGCCGGGCTTCCCGTACCTGTGCAATATAAATGAACTCGGTATCCGCCCACATCGACTAACTCTCCGAGAGGCGTGGGAGGATTCTTATTTGCACTAACCGACTGGGCCGAAATAGGGACCGACAGCACGACCAGGAAAACCGGCCACATCCAGAGGTTCCCGAGTATTCGTCTTTGCATACGCACCTCCCGCATTCAGATGGGCGATAACTATAAAAGGATTCCCCGGCTGAGGCCAATGATTGGCAAAGTCCTGGTAAGTCGCGCAATCGGAGAAGTGAAAATCCACATGGAAAATAACGGCGTTCTATAAAGGGGAGAGTTAACCAAGCTTTCCCCAAGCGCGGCCCGAAAGGAATCGCTCAGATGGCAAATCATTTGATGAGCAGACATACTTCCCCAACGGCGTTCACTCTCAGGGGCGCGCGGCGTTCAGTCGGTCGAGCACTTCTTTGCGGTCAGCTATATTGAAGAGAGTCTTCATTTCGGAAAAGGCGTTTTGCAGATTCAAAACGGCGCACGATGAAGGTGTTTTATATCACGGCCTCGGTCTAAGTCCCGATTAGTCGCCTCGCCGGAGGTGCGGATTTTGCTGATCGGCACATGGACGATTATCAGGGCTTGAGGAATGGGGAACGGGCGATTTCGTAGCGACTACTAGGCCTACAAGGGTTGGCCGAACGTGACCCAGAATCCATTGATGTCACGAATGATGAACTCGCGCATGCTGTAGAATGCATCATAGGGGTCTTGTACGACTTGAACTCGGTCCTTGAGGCGTCGGTGCAAGTCATCCACCTCGTCGGTCAATATGTACAGGTCGACCTCTCGGCGGTGGTCCGTGCTCGGTTTCCCGCCTGCGTTTAGCATTACTTCACTGTTTCCGAATGACAGCTTGGCCCAGTTAATTTGGCCGTTCTCTTCGTTTTGTCGAATTACTTTGAACCCGATCGAAGTGTACCAATCGACCGTAGCGTAAACGTCTGGTACATGAATCATCGGAACGACTGTCTGTGACATGATTCACCTACTGGCGGTCAGTGGAGCGCTGGCTGAGCATAGCACGCGTCTTTCGTCGTGCAAGGCTCGTTAGCATTTAGGAGGCTGTGTAGTCGCGTAATCGGAGGCTGACCTACAATCCGACAGCGGCCTGTAACTTAAAGTTGCAGCGTGGTAAGCGTGTTCTAGGAAACGTAGAAGCGCGGCACACGCGCAGTGACCGCACAAAGCAAATCGGAAGTTACAGTGCCGATTCCGCGGGCCACGCGGTTCGCGAGCAAGACGTCTTTGCCCGCAGTGCCATAGATGGTGACTTCGTCGCCGATGGCGACGCCCGCCACGTCGGTTGCATCGACCATCGTCACGTCCATGGAGACGATTCCCACGATTGGCGCGATCGCGCCGCGAATGAGAACGTTTCCTTTGTTGCCGAGCGAGCGGTGAATGCCGTCGCCATAACCGGCGGCGAGCAAAGCAATCCGGGAAGGCCGCGACGTAACGAATTGCGAATCGTATCCCACGCCCTGCCCAGCCGGAACATTGCGCAGGCTGATGATTCGCGTGCGCAGACTCATCACCGGCTTCAACGGCAATTTGCGCTCGGACTCTTCGCGCAGCTCTACTGGGTCGTAGCCCGGGTGATAGCCATACAAAATCGCACCCGGCCGAACCATGTCCGCCCACGTTTCCGGACGCGAAGCGATCGCGGCACTGTTCGCGAGATGTACGATACCGGGATCGATGCCGAGCCTCTTCAAACGTTCCAGCGCCGAATAAAACCGCTCTTCCTGCTCGCTGGTCTGGCGCCCGGCAATTGAATTCAGAAATACGCCGGAAGAAGCAAAATGAGTGAAGAGACCGCCCAATTTAAGGTACTTACATTTCGAAAGCTGCGCGGCGAAGCGCTCGGTGTCATTGAGCGTGATGCCCAGGCGATTCATGCCGGTGTCCACTTTCAGGTGAAAGATTGCCGGCTTCTTTTTTGCGTGGCGAGCCGCGGCGCGGTTTAATTCTTCCAACTGCTCGATGCGGTGCACGACGGGCGTCAAATTGTTTTTGAGGAGGTGCGGCTCTTCGCCGGCGACGAAACTGGTAAGAATCAGCACCGGCCCCTTTACGCCGGCCTTCCTAACGGCGATTCCCTCTTCGGTGCAGGTGACGCCGAACCAATCGGCGCCGAATTTTTCGAGAGCTTTGGCGACTTGCGGGCCACCGTGTCCGTAACCATTGCCCTTCACGATGCATAGCACCTTTCGCGGCGTTGCGCGCTTTTCGCCGGGCGGATTCACGTAGGCACGAATCGCGTTCAAGTTATATTTCAGCGCGCCGAGCGAGACTTCCGCCCAAACCGGCCTGCGTTCAAAATCCATTTTGTTGTTGCGTTTGGTCGGCATGCGAGTTCCAGAATATTTAATTTTACGCCATCCAGACACGTCGAACGTGCGCACCAAAACTGTGGCGCGTGAAAGACAACAGGTGAATATGCACGCAAATCGCCGCTGGGAGGGGGCTTCCGCGAAGTAGCGCCGGATTGAGAATAACGTGAGGCGCTGCTATCAGTTACGGCCATTTTGGGCGGCGAGGCGAGTTTCGAACTTCGCCCTCTCCTGTGGCCAGTCTGCCGCGGTGTGTCTGGAGTGGGCTGGCGGCGCCGAATCATGAATCGAGCAGGCGCGAGCAAAAACATCTCCGACGATGTGAGATGGTCGGGGATGTCTCTATGCGGCGAGTTGTCGTGGATACCTCGGTCGTGGTCGCAGCTCTTCGAACGAGGACAGGGAGCGGGGAACGCGGTGTGGCGACTCGTCGCCGAGCGGCGATTGCAGTTGTTGGCTACACCGCCGCTCTTTTTGGAGTATGAGGACGTCTTGAAGCGTGCTGAACAGCGTCTGGTGCACAGGCTCAGTCTCGAGCAAGTTGATGAGTTCCTCGCCGAGCTTGCCGCGCACGTTGAACCGGTCGAACTTCATTTTATGTGGCGGCCGCAGGTACGAGATCCGGGAGACGAAATGGTGCTTGAAGCGGCGATCAACGGCGACGCAGACGCATTGATAACATACAACGTGCCAGGTTTTGCGGTGGCCGCCGAACGTTTTGGCGTCAAAGTATTGCGCCCGGCGGAAGTTTTGAAGATGGTGAAAAGATGAACAGAACTAGCTATCCGTCGAAGCTACCACATTCGATCAAGCGCGCCGCCGCGCGGCTCGCGAAAGAAGACGGAGTTTCGTTGAATCAGAGCCGTAGCAGAAAAAATCGGAGTGATCGACACTGCCGCGGAATTCTTCAAAAAGCGGGCCGGTAAAGCGAAAGGCGACGACTTGATGAAATTCCTGCGAAATGCGCCGAACGTGCAGCCGGAACTCGAAGACGAGATGCGCTAGCTTCTGGATGGAGCACGGTCGCAGCGGACTTCGGCGAGATCGCTACATGTCGTCGGGCGCGAATTGGGAGAAGGCGTCGGGCGCAGCTTCTTCGAATCGCGTGAGCCGGCTGCGGAAAACGAATTTCACCTTGTCGGTGGGGCCGTTGCGCTGCTTGGCGATGACAATTTCCGCCTGATCGCGCTCTTCCGGCGAGAGATCCATCTTTCCCCAGTTCGGGCGGTAGATGAACATGACGACGTCGGCGTCCTGTTCGATGGCACCGGACTCGCGCAAATCGGATAGTTGCGGGCCGCGCTCTTCACGTTCCGGCGCGCGCGTCAACTGGCTGAGGACGAGGACGGGAATCTGCAATTCCTTGGCGAGACCTTTCAGGCCGCGCGAGATGCTGGCGACTTCTTCCTGGCGGCTGTTGAAACGGCCGCGTCCCGTGATCAACTGCAGGTAGTCAACAACCAGTAGCGATAATCCTTTTTCGCGCTTAAGACGGCGCGCTTTGGCGCCGATTTCCATCACGCTGGTCGAGCCGGCGTCGTCAATCCATAGCGGGGCGGAGGAAATTGTGCCGAGCGCTTCGGTCATGCGGCGCCAATCTTCGCGGTTGAGATGGCCGGAACGGAATTTGTGCGCGTCAACCTGCGCGACCGACGCGACAAGGCGCTGCAGCAGCGACTCCTTTGACATTTCGAGACTGAAGACGGCCACCGGCCTGCCGCCGCGAATGGCGATATTTTCGGCAAGGTTCAGGGCGAGGGCGGTTTTTCCTTGCGAGGGCCGTGCCGCGAGAATCAGCAATTCCGAGTTTTGCAGGCCGCTTAGCAGCTTGTCGAGCTCGGTGTAGCCGGTGGCAATTCCCGTGATGCTTTTGCCTTCGCGGAAAATCTTTTCGAGGCGTTCGAAATTGTCGCGAACGATGTCTTTAATTGAAATTAATCCAGCCTTCACGCGGTCTTCGGCCAGCGCGAAGATGGAAGACTCGGCGTTGTCCAGGATCATGTCCGCGCCGTCTTCGCCTTCGAGCGCGCGCTGCTGGATGTTGTGCGTGGCGTGGATCAGGTTTCGCAGCAGTGCTTTTTCTTTCACGATGCGCGCGTAATGCTCGACGTTCGAAACGCGGGGCATGCCATCGGCAAGGGCGGAAAGATACGGCGCGCCGCCGGACGCCTCCAGTTCACCGCGGCGATGCAATTCTTCCGTCAGCGTTATCAGGTCAATGGCTTGCTGGCTTTCGCCGAGGGCAATCATTTGAACGTAAACGCGACGATGCTGGTCGAGGAAAAAATCTTCCGGGCGGACATTTTCGATCGCGGTGTTGAGCGCGTGGTTGTCGAGCAAAATTGCGCCCAGGATGGAGCGCTCTGCGTCAAGATTGCTTGGGAGAGGACGTTCGAGCGTTGTGTCGGTAGCCATCGGCAGCTTTAAGCTATTCGCCTTTTCTTCGCTTTATAGCACGCTGTCCCGGCCAATGCAACAGTTTGGTTGGATGGCGAGCTGGGCGCAGTCGTTTTTCGAATTTGGATTTTTCGTATTGTGCGTGTGTGCGCGTGCGGCGTCAACGGGAGTGGCTGTGCATGGTTTCGGAAAACGTTGCAAAACTTTTTCGCAGTCGTTTGTGATGGCGGAAGCGCGTAAAATCCCGACGGTCGTCCGTTTCAACCGAGGTTTCCCATGCCTTTGATGAAGAAATATTTTCTTACTCAACCTAGAGTGCTTGGCGGATTGCTGCTCTTTGCGTGCATCTCGGTGTCAGCTCCGAGAATCAACGCACAAGCCGCGCCAGTGGCAGCCGCTACACAAGAGAGACAGGCATCGTACGCGACTGCACGCGATCACGCACGTGCCACCGCCAAGGAATGGCTCGCGCGCGGTGTTCCGGGGTTTAACATTGCGGTCGCCGTCGACGGCAAAATCATCTATTCAGAGGCTTTCGGCTACGCTGATCTTGAACAGAGAGTACCAGCGTGGCAAATTACGAAATTTCGCATCGGAAGCGTTTCGAAACCGCTGACTTCGGCGGCCCTGATGAAACTCGTCGAACAAGGCAAGATTGACCTCGACGCTCCCATTCAAAAGTATGTTCCTTCATTTCCGGAGAAAGGCGCGCTGATCACTCCGCGCATGCTGGCCGGGCACCTCGGTGGAATTCGCCACTACAAAGATGGCGAGCCCGACAGTCAAAAACACTACGACAATGTTGTAGACGGTCTCGAACGGTTCAAGGACGACCCCCTGGTGGTGCCACCGGGAACAAAATTCAGTTATTCCAGCTATGGCTACAATCTGCTAAGCGCGGCGATTGAAGCGGCTTCGGGCGAACGCTTTCTCGATTTCGAGCAAGAGCAAGTGTTCACTCCACTTGGCCTGCTCAATACCGTCGCCGATCAGCCTGCTGAAATCATTCCGCAAAGAGCGCGCTTCTATTCCGGCAACAAGGGAAAACCGACGCAAAATGCCATGTATGTGGACAACAGCTACAAGTGGGCGGGCGGAGGATTTATTTCCACCTCCGAGGACTTGGTGCGTTTCGGCTCCGCGCTGTTGCAACCCGGCTATCTGAAAGCGGAATCCCTCGCGCTGCTTTTCACTCCGCAAAAGACCAAGGACGGTAAGGAGACGCGATACGGGATGGGTTGGTTCATCGGCAAATCAAAATCAGGCAAGCGAATTTTTGAGCACAGCGGCGGCTCGGTCGGCGGAAGTTCGGAGTTTATCCTCTACCCGGATTCGCATCTTGTCGTGGCATTTGTCTGTAATTTCGCCGGCGACGTCGACGGATGGAAGGGCGAAGAAGTGCAGTCCATCGCGGAGGCGTTCGAAAACAAATAGGACGCAGCAAGCTGCGCCCTATTTGAGAATAATCTGAACGGCTGAGAACTTTCTTGCGGTTAGGCTTCTTTTTCGACGATGGCGCGGATGTGAGCGACCACGTCGCGGAAGACTTTGATTGTTACGTCGTGTTCGGCGATGGTCTTGATTGGCTCGGCGAGCTGCACCTGGCGTTTGTCGACCTTGAAACCGTGCGCGGCCAGCGCATCGGAAATGTCGCCGGAGGTCACCGATCCGAACATCTGATCGTTTTCGCCGGTCTTGCGCTTGAAATTCAGCGAAACGCCCGTGAGCAATTCCGCCTGCTTCTTCGCGGCTTCGAGTTCGGTCGCCGTCTTTTTCGCAAGCGAAGTGCGAATGCGTTCGAGCGCCTTCATGTTGCCGGGCGTCGCTTCGATGGCGAGGCTGCGCGGCAGCAAATAGTTGCGCGCGTAGCCCGGCTTGACGGTCACCACGTCGCCGCGGTGGCCCAACTTATCGATATCTTCCTGAAGAATGATCTGCATCCTCGTATCCCTTCGTCTGAATTCTTTTTTCCGCGGTGCTTAGCTCTTGTGAGCTTCCACTGCCTTGGGCGCGGTCGAACCCGCTGCGCTTCCCGCAAACGGCAGCAAAGCGATGTTGCGGGCGCGCTTGATGGCCACGCCGAGCCAGCGCTGATGACGAGCGCAAACGCCGGTCATGCGGCGCGGGAGAATCTTTCCGCGCTCCTGCACGAACTGCGAAAGAATGTCCGCGCGCTTGTAGTCGATGAGGTCCATTTTTTCCACGCAGAACTTGCAAACCTTCTTCTTGCGGAAATACTGGCGCTTGCCGCGGCGAGGTCCGCCGGGACCGCCGCCTGGTCCGCCTTCACGGCGCGGGCCGCCTTCGCGCCCGCCTTCCCGACGCGGGCCGCTGTGACCGCCACCATGTCCCCCGCTCGGTGCGGTGCTAGGCGCTCCACCTTCGGCGCGCGGCGCTGCCACCGGCGCTTCTTGCCCTTGCTTCTGTTCCTCTGCCATCTCGTTCATCCTTTCAACAATTTCCCGAATATCGTTGTTGTCTCAGTCTCAACCGCTTAACTCGCTGCCGCCTGCTGCTCAGGCGCAGGTGCTGCCGGCGCCGCGGGCGTTGCCGCCGGACGACGCGGGCGACGTGCCGCCCGCTTCTCGCGCTTTTCAGTGAGCTTCTTCTGGCGTTTCAAATCTTCATCGAGACGGATCGTCATGTACTTGATGACGGAGTCCTGCACGCGCAGCCGGCGCTCGAGCTCGGTGATGAGTTCGCCGTGCGTCGTGCGAATCTGGTGGTAGTAGTACATGCCCTCGCGGTGCTTGGCGACTTTGTACGCCAGCTTCCGCGTTCCCCAGTGTTCCGCCTTCTCGATCTTGCCGCCCTTTTCCGTGCAGGCGTGTTCGATCGAAGTCACGACCTTCTTAATCTCATCTTCCGGCGTCGCCGGACGCGCGATAAAAATCAAATCGTACAGACGCTCTTCCATGATTGCCTCGTTTCTCTTTCCTAATCCGGCGCCGCTTTCGCAGCAGCCGCGAAACTTTTATTGGCCGGGTTCGTCTTCGTTCGCGCTTTCCGCCCGCCGGTTAAACTTGTTCATCGCTGCGTCGATCCCGTTCGTCAACCACATTTCGACGGCATCGCCAGCCTGCGCTACTTCTTCCGCCGCAACTTCCAGCTCCGCTTTTTTCATCGGCCGCAGGACGTACTCTTTCCTGCTGCCCAGCGGATGATCCGGCCCACAACCCAGACGCAGCCTTGCGAATTTCTGCGTCCCGAGCGAACCGATAACCGACTTCGCACCGTTGTGGCTGCCGGCGCTTCCATCCGGCGCGAGCCGAATAATGCTCCAGGGCAACTGCACTTCATCCCACATCACGAGCAAATCGTCCGGCGTCAGTTCGTACTTCGCGAGCAGCTCTCGAACCGAGACGCCGCTCAGGTTCATGTACGTCTGCGGTTTGGCGAGGAGTACTTCCTGCCCCGCCAGCTTGCCTCGACCGACCAGCGCCTTACCTTCGGGCCGTTCGACGCGAATGCCGCCACGGTTCGCCAGCTCATCCACCGCGAGAAATCCCAGGTTATGCGGCGTCCACTGATACTCCGGGTCTGGATTGCCAAGCCCAACAATGAGCCGCATAAACCTTCCCGCCGGACCATGTAGGCGCACGCTGAAGCGTGGGCCACACGATCCAAGGCATTATTTCTTCTTCTCCGGCTTCTCGGCCTCGGCCCCTTCTTCGCCTTCCACTTCCTTCTTGCCCTTCTTGATGACTTCGGGTTCGGCCGGTGTTGCCGCTTCCGCCGCGACCGCATCTGCAGGCTTTTCTTCTTCGACGCGCAACGCGACGACGTGTGCAATCACGCGCTCGGCTTCGGTAACAAGCTTCATCTTCGCCGTATCGAACTGAATGTCGCTGGCACGAAGTGCCTGGCCGATCATCAGGTTGGTAACATCCAGACGGAACTCCGTTGGAATTTCCGCCGGCAAGCATTCGATTTCCACTTCGCGGGTGACCGTCTCGAACACTCCGCCCTGCACCTTGACACCTTGCGCCTCGCCAAATGTGTGGACAGGCACCTTCACGCGCATGCGGACGTCCATCGCGACGCGCAGCAGATCCACGTGCAGCAGATTTCCGCTTACCGGATCCACCTGCCAATCCTTCACGATTGCGGGCTGCTCTTTCCCGCCGAGCGCCACCTGAAACAGCGTGTTGTGGCCCGTCGCTGAACGCAGAATCTGTCCAACCTGCTTCGCGCTCACCGCGAGCGAAAGCGCTTCGCCCTTTGCGCCGTACAAAATCGCCGGAACTTTTCCAGTCACGCGCAACCGCCGCGCTTCATTCTTCCCGCGCGATTCGCGCGGTGCTGCTTCCACTACAATCTTTTCTGCCATTGCCTTCGTCCCTTCCCTTTATTCCAAACCCAAACTTTTTCTCGACTTCAGATGAACAATTCGCTGATCGACGTTTCTTCGTGAATCGAGCGAATTCCGCGCGACAACAAGTCCGCTACGCTCAGAATTCTCATCTTCCCCATGGCCACGGCCGCTTCCGACAGCGGCACCGAATCCGTCGCTACAACTTCCTTAATCTTCGACTTCGTAATACGGTCGACGGCCGGCCCGGAGAGCACCGGATGCGTGCATGCTGCATAGACATCCAGCGCGCCTTCCTTCAATAGCGCTTCCGCGGTCTTCACGAGCGTTCCTGCCGTATCAATGATGTCGTCCACGATCAGCGCCGTGCGGCCTCGCACGTCTCCGATCAGGTGCATCACCTCGCTCACGTCCACATCCACGCGGCGTTTGTCCACAATCGCCAGCGGCGCGTCCAACTTCTTTGCAAAAAACCGTGCGCGCTCGACGCCGCCCGCATCCGGCGAAACGACCGTCACGTTCGGCAAATTCTTGTGGCGGAAGTAATCCACCAGCACCGGCGACGCGTACAAGTGATCCACGGGCACGTCGAAGTAGCCCTGAATCTGCGGCGCATGCAAATCGAGCGTCAAAGCACGGCTTGCTCCCGCCGTTTCCAACAAATCCGCCACAAGCTTCGCTGAGATCGGGACGCGCGGCTTATCCTTGCGGTCCTGTCTCGCATAGCAGTAGTACGGCAACACCGCCGTGATCCGCCATGCCGACGCGCGTTTGAACGCGTCAATCATCAACAGCAACTCGAGCAGGTGGTTGTCCACCGGAGCGTGGCACGGCTGCACAACGAAAACGTCGGCGCCGCGTACATTCTCCAAAATCTGAAAATAAATTTCTCCGTCGCTGAACCGGCCCAGCACGGACTTGCCCAGCGGCACGTCCAAATGATGGCAGATCGATTCCGCCAGGATCGGATTCGCGGTCCCCGAAAAAATCTTGAATCGCTCGTCGTTCACGGCTGTGCTCTCGTCGCGATTAGCGAAAATTCTGTTGTCCCGACCTGGCGCTCTCTGCCAAAAGCACTCAGCCGAAACGCACACTGGCCCAACAGATTGAAAAGCTACGACTGATCAATCACAAGTTTTTTTCGGCTAGTCGCTGCGGTTAGACCCGGCTCGCTCTGCCAACGGAACGGCCCTCGGTCAGACGAACATACTTCGCACGAGAGAGTGTCTCGCAAACGAACGTCTGGTCGTGAGTAAACCCAACAGCGGCTCGGCGCGCCTTTGCTGGGCTCGGGAAAACTCCAATCACCGCCGAACCGCTACCCGCCAGCAAGGCTTCTGTTGCCCCTCTTCTAAGCAAATCCCGCTTGATCGAATCAAGCCGCGGATGGTGCTGGAAAACGGCGCCCTCGAAATCGTTCAAAAGGCCGGTTCCCTGCTCGCTCCAGGACAAGGCACAGAACTTCCAAAGTTTAGAGTTTTCCGCCGTTTTTGTCAATTCGGGTGCATTCAGCCAGCGATAGGCGTCCGGCGTGGGCACATGAATATCCGATGGCGAAACAATCAAAACCGCCATCGTCTTGATGTCCGGCAGCGGGTAAATCTCGTCTCCGCGCCCGATCCCGAGCGCACGGCCACCTTG
The DNA here is from genome assembly GCA_035577625.1 of Candidatus Dormiibacterota bacterium. Lineage (GTDB taxonomy): Bacteria > Acidobacteriota > Terriglobia > Acidiferrales > UBA7541 > Acidiferrum. The sequence goes on along the minus strand of DATLVG010000049.1, from coordinate 9,211 downwards.
CAAAAAGAACGGAACGTCGGCTCCCAGCGAAGCGCCAATCTCCATTAGCCGGTGTGTCGATACTTTTCCGCCGCTCAACCGCAGATACCCTATCATCGCGGCCGCAGCGTCGCTTGATCCACCGCCCAATCCGCGACCCGCCGGGATTCTTTTTTTCAGTTCGATTTCGACGCCACCGTCATCTTTTACTTCCGCTTGCAGCGCCTGCACGGCGCGATAGACGAGATTCTTTTCCGCAGGCTCGCCTGAGAGCGCTGCGTTCCCTTCCACGCGCAATACGATTCCAGGTTTCCTGGCACGGTTCAATTTCAAATCGTCATGGAGCGAAACAGTTTGAAAAATAGTGCGAAGCTCGTGGTAACCGTCGGGGCGTTTTCCCAGTATCTCCAGCCGCAGATTGATTTTTGCAAAGGCGGGGATTTTAACTTCGCGCATCAGGCTTACTTCGGCTGCGCGGCGTTTGGCACCGTTTTCTGCGCTACGCGATGCCTCGACTGGTTGAATTTCTTTTCCACTTCCGCAATCTTCTCGGTTTCGACGTCCGCGGGCAGGACGCGGTGCCACTCTTCCAGCGACTTTTCCCATTGCGCCGCCGCCAAATCCGTCCTTCCCGTTTTCGCGTAGACATCGCCAAGGTGCGAATGAATCGTCGGGTCGTGCCGCTCGCGCTCGACCGCTTTGCGCAACGTCGCCTCGGCTTCGCTGTACTTTCCCTGCTTGTAATAGATCCAGCCGAGGCTGTCGAGATAAGCGCCATTGTACGCGTCATCGGACAGCGCCTTTTTAACCATTGTTTCCGCTTCATCCAAACGAATCCCTAAATCGCCGAGCATGTAACCATAGTAGTTGAGCGCAGCAGCGTTCTGCGGATCAACGGCCAACACTTTTTTGAATTCCACTTCCGCGCGGTCGTAAAACTTTTGCCGTTCGTAAATCGCGCCCAGCAAAAACCAGGTCATCTCATTCTCGCGCGGCACGCCGGGCAACGCTTCAGCGGTCCGCGCCGATTGCTCGGCTTCCTTGTATCTCCGGCCGCGTTCATACACTTGCGCGATATTCAAATACACTTCGCGATCGGCGTCGGTTCCTTTCAATTGCGGCCTCAGCAGCGCGAGCGCTTCGTCTGTTTTTCCCGCTTCTCCCAGGAGCAACGCATAACTGCTCTTGATCGCACTGTCCGTCGAATATTTCGCGAGCGCTTCCTTGCCGGTTTGCAGCGCACGCGGCAAATCTTTTGCCGTGCGGAATGTTTCCATCAGCAGCAGCCGCGCGCGGCGGTCTTCGTCTTCGCCCAGCCGCCCAAGTTCCTCGTAGGTATAAACCGCCGCCTGAAAATTTTCTGTCGTGCGATACAGCTGGCCGAGCTGCTGATATAGCACAGCAAGCGTTCGTCGCCGCGTCGGCAGCACTTCCGACTGGTTCTTCACTCCCGTCACGGCTTCGCTCAACACGCGAATCGCGTCTTCATTTCGTCCCTGCGCCTGGTAGAGCATCGCTTCGTTGTACATCACGTCGAGACTGCCCGGCGCGAATTGCCGCGCCTTCGTCAGCGTCTCTTCTGCTTTGTCCAGTTGATGCAGTTCGCGGTAAATCTGCGCGATGCGCAAATAGACATCCGAATCGTCCGGCATCAAATCCGCCAGCCGCTGATAAACTTTCAGCGCCTCCTGATATTTTTCTTCGGACAAGAGCGTCTGCCCCAGCCCGCGCTGGTGGCTCAGCTCGCTCGGATCGATCTCGGTGGCTTTGCGATAGGCCGACTCGGCCTTCGCCAAATCTTTCGTTTGGGTGTACGCGTCGCCCAGCAAATCGAGAAGAGTCGGCGAAGAAGTTTTACTGGTAACGCTCTCGAGCAACGCCACCGCGTCGGCAGACTTTCCCTGGTCGAGCAACAACTGCGTCAATTGCTCGACGCCCGCTTCGTTGTCCGGCTCGCTCTTCAAAATCCCGCGAAGCACGCCTTCCGCCTGATCGTGTTTGTTTTGCAAACGATAGAGCCGCGCCAGCCACAACGCCGACTCCGTGTCGGCCGGATCCAGCTTCACAACTTCTTTAAACTGCTCTGCCGCACGCGTTACGGCTTGCGATTGACCGTTTCCATTCGATTCGCCGAGGCTCCGTAAATAGATGTGGCCAAGCAGCCGTCGCGTCTGCACGTCACTTGGATCGCGTTGCAGAATGGCCTTCGCTTCGGCCTCGGCTTCGGGAACGCGCTGCGCCTTCCAATACATTTCGGCAAGGCGTTCGCCAATCACCGGGGACTTCGGGTCAAGCGCGTAAGCCTTCTTGTAATATTCGATGGCCTGGGTCGCGTACTCGCTGCGGCTCGTCTGCTCGTACTGCTGCTCCGCGATGTGCCCCATCGTGTAGTTGAAGTACGCATCCGCGCGCGAAGTCGTGGTCGCGCGGACTTCGTCGCTGCTCTGGACCGCGCTACCCGGCGCAGCCTGCGCCTGACCCGCCGACGCAAACGCCGTTTGCCCGCTCGCATTGCCGGCAAATCCCGTCAAAAACCCGACGGCTGCCAGCCCTAGGCCTGCCGCGAAAACTGTTCTCTTCTGTTTGAGTGCCATATCGTCCTTGAACTAAAAATTATCCCACGCGCTCCGAACCCGGTCAAAACCGATTCGCCGCGTTTTTCCAAATCCAATCCATCACGTCTTTCGTTGGATGCAGCCCGAAATCTCAGCGTTGGGTGGAAATTGTCTGCGCCGCGCGTGCCTGTCCGTAGAGAATTTTCCTATTGCTTTCCCATAGGACTTCTAGCATCTTGCTATGGGGTTCCCATAGGAATCTCGGAGGCATCGAGTCATGGGCGACAAGAAGGACGTTCTTCAGGGCACTCTTGCCCTTATGATCCTCAAAACGCTGGAAGCACTCGGTCCTCTCCACGGCTACGGCATCGCGCGCCGCATCGAGCAAACCAGCGGCGATCTACTCTCGCTCAACTACGGCACGCTCTATCCCGCGCTTCTCAAACTTGAACAGGAAGGCTTCATCGCTTCCGAATGGGGCGTCTCCGACAACAATCGCAAAGCCAAATTTTACAAACTCACGCGCGCCGGCCACCGCCAGATCGAAAAAGAAACGCGCGACTGGCAAGAAACAACGGCCATTCTTGCGCGATTCCTTGCGAGCACGGAGCGATCCTGATGCCCGCGCTCTTCAGTTCTATGCGCGCCGCGTTCCTGCGCTTCACAAATCTTTTCCGCAAACGCTACCTGGACGCTCAACTTTCCGAAGAACTCGAAAGTCATCTCCAACTTCACGTCGACGACAATCTCCGCGACGGCATGTCCCCCTCCGAGGCCCGCCGCAGTGCCCTGCTCAAACTCGGCGGACTCCAGCAAACGTCCGAAAACTACCGCGACCGGCACGGCTTCCCATTCCTCGAGTCTGTAATTCAGGACATTCGCTTCGCAATCCGCACCTTCCGCAAGTCTCCCGGATTCACGGTCACTGCAATTCTTACTCTCGCGCTCGGCATCGGTGTAAATAGCGCAATTTTCTCCGTACTCGATGCGGTACTTCTCAAGTCGCTACCCGTCGAAAAACCACAAGAGTTACACCAGATTCGAATTGAAGCGTTGACGAGAACTGCAGGTCGCTTCTCGTATCTGGAATTCACGCGTTTGCGCGATTCTTCCATCGCTTCGGGGCGAATGGCAGCGATGAGCCACGTCGCGGACGTCAACCTGCGCGTCGACGGTGAACGGCAGTTGGAACTGGCCAAGATGCAGTTGGTTTCGGGCGAATACTTCCCAGTACTTGGTTTATTCCCGGCCTTAGGCCGACCGCTGACGCCTAGCGATAACCAAACGCTGGATGGACATCCGGTCGCTGTGATCAGCCATAGTTTTTGGCAACGGCGGTTTGCTGGCGCATCGAGCGTCCTCGGACGGGGCATCATGCTAAATGGCGCGTACTTCACAATCGTCGGCGTCGGTCCGCGCAGCTTCACCGGCGTGTGGATGGAATCGCCTGTGGATGTTTGGGTACCGCTGATGATGCAGTTCGATGTTCGATATCAACAACACTTTAGCGCCAGCAATAGTGATCAGGCAAAACCGTGGGTTCCGCAAGAAGGGATTCGCTGGCTGGACATAGTTCTCCGGGCAAAGGCTGGGGCCGAAACCTCAGCAGCGTCTGCATCGGTAAACTCGGTGTTCCAACAATGGGTCGCTCAAGAAGCTGAGACTATCGGTGATCTCAAAGAGCGCAAGCTATTTTTGCAACGCAAATTGATTTTGGATCCATTCAATCGTGGATTTTCCGACGTGCGGAGGGACTTTGCGGCACCCTTATCGGTGCTGATGGCAATGGTCGCTTTGGTGCTGTTGGTCGCGTGCGCCAATATTGCGAATCTTCTGCTCGCGCGAGGGGCTGCACGTCAGCGCGAGATCGCCGTTAGGCTGTCCGCGGGCGCTGGGCGCTTTCGTCTCATTCGGCAATTACTCACCGAGAGCGTGCTTCTCTCAAGCATCGGCGCGGCTCTGGGCTTATTGGTCGCTTACTGGGGCAGTGCGGTGCTCGTTCGGATGGCGGCCGGCATGAACGGTGGTTCTCCTCCTATTAGGGCCGGTGTGGACTCCCGAGTGTTGCTATTCACAATGGGCTTGGCGGTGGCCACCGGCATAGTCTTTGGACTAGCACCGGCGTTTCGCGTGACGCTTGTGGAATTGAATACCGCTTTTAAAGCGAGCTCGAGCGTTCTCCAGGGAGGCTCGCGAATGAGCTTCACAAAGCTACTGGTCGCCTCACAAGTGGCTCTATCCTTGCTGCTCGTTGTGGGAGCAGGTCTGTTCGGTCGAAGCCTGGGCAATTTGTTGCGTCTTGACAGCGGTTTCGATCGTCAGCATTTAATGACCGTGGAAATCGACTCCCAAAGTGTCGGCTACTCCCAAGCGCAATTGGCTGGTACCTGTCGCAGGCTCGTGGAACGGGTAGAGGCTGTTCCCGGGGTTCGTTCCGCGGCCATCGCGGGATGCGGCTTGTCCAACCATTGCTACAGCTTTGAAGACGGTCTTCAGATAACGGGATACCAGGCGCAACCAGGCGAACAGATGTTGGTACAGGGAAACTTCGTCGGCCCGGAATACTTTTCCACCGTCGGAATGCAGTTGCTAGAAGGCCGCGAATTCAATGATCGAGATACCCAGAAATCGCCTGTCGTTGCGATCGTGAATGAAGCGATGGTGCGTCGCTATTTTGCTGGACGCAGCGCACTCGGACAGCGCTTCGGCAGTGCAACCCCAGATCGAGAGATCATCGGCATCGTTCGTGATGCTCGCGTGTCGAGCGTTCAAGAGAGTCCCGTTCCGATGGCCTACTACTCTTTTTCGCAAGTGATGGCGCCACCTGAAGCAATCGAGGTTAGAACGGCAGCAGACCCACGATGGAGCGCAGTCGAAGTGCGGAAATCGGTTGCCGACGTCGATCCCAATCTCCCTATTCGGTCGATCATTCCTCTCTCCGACCAGGTGGATAATAATTTATTCGCGGAGCGCATGGTCGCATTTCTTACTTCCATGTTCGGAGCACTGGCTCTCGGGCTTGCGTGCTTTGGCTTGTATGGAGTCATGTCCTATGCAGTAGCGCGGCGCACTCCGGAACTGGGCATTCGAATGGCGCTAGGCGCACCCGGCCGGCGACTACTTTGGAGTGTGTTGTGGGAATCGCTGACACTCGTCGGTGTCGGGCTCGCGTTCGGTCTACCAGCAGTACTTGCCGCATCAAGATTGGTATCTGGGCTGCTTTTCGGCCTGACTGCCAACGACCCGCTGACAATTTTGGTGTCCACCCTAATCCTATTGGTTGTAGCGACTCTGGCCGCGTTAGTCCCGGCTCGCCGCGCATCAAAACTCGACCCACTCGTCGCCCTACGCTATGAATGAACATGGCTGCCATACGAACAATACGCTCTTTGTTCTTCCGCTTTCGCAAACTGTTTTATAGGAAACAGATTGACTCGGAATTGTCTGCCGAACTTGAAAGTCATCTGCAACTTCACATTGAAGACAATCTGCGCGCTGGCATGTCCGCCGCCGAAGCCCGCCGTAACGCCGTCCTTAAACTCGGTGGCGCTCAGCAGACTAAGGAAGCAATCCGCGACGCGACGCTCTTCGCCACCCTGGACTCACTTGTTCAAGATATTCGGTTCACCATTCGGCAAATAAGAAAGGAGCCTCGCTTCTTCGCGATTGCACTTCTCACGCTCGCGCTCGGTATCGCCGCGACCACGATTGTATTCAGCGTGTACTACGACGCTCTCTTCTCCGCCTTTCCGTACAAGGATTTCGATCGCGCCGTTGCATTGCGGATCGAGGGAACCTCCAACGTCGGCGGCTGGAATGGTCGCAGTTTCTTCTCTCCCAATGAACTCGATGCTTTTCGCCGTCAGAACACCGTTTTGGAAGATATCGTCGCGTCGGAAACCCACGCCGTCCTTTTCGATAACGGAAGAAGCGCGCGCGTCGTCCAGGCCGCGGCCGTCACACCTAATTTTTTCGACTTTTACGGAATCCCCGCGTTCTCCGGGCGCGTTTTCACTTCCCGTGACGCGACGTCTCGCAGCAACGAAGTTTTCGCAATGAGCTATCTGCTCTGGCGAACCGAATTCGGCGGCAACGTGGAAATTCTTAACAAAACACTCCGCATCGATGGAATTCCGTGCACGCTGATCGGGATCATGCCACCCCGCTTTCACCCCGACGGAGCCGACCTGTGGCTTTCCTCTGATCCCAATGCGTCATCCGGCGGCCTCACAGGACGACTGAAGCCTGGCGTAACACTACAGATGGCCGCCGCGGACTTGGACGTCATCGCGCACCGCGTTCAAAAGATAAGCCCGTCCGATACTTATCCAGACCAATTCGTCCTTCGTCTCGAATCGTCTAGGGACGTTGCTCTCGGCAACTTCAAGAAAATTCTCCACGCCCTTCTCGCGGCATCCTTCCTATTCCTTTTGACGGCCTGCTGCAACGTCGCCAGTCTGTTTTTGGCTCGAACCACCGTTCGAGAACTAGAAATGGCCACTCGCTCCGCTCTCGGCGCGACTCGAACTCGCCTCCTACGGCAGCTCTTCCTTGAAAATGTCCTGCTGGCCTCTGCCGCTTGCGTCGCCGGCTGCACGTTGGCCTATCTCGGCCTCCGGCTGATTTCCGTTCTGACTCCTTCGACAATCGCCTTGACCGAGTCGCGATACCGCATCAATCTGCCCGTGCTGCTCGTTGCAATTTGGTTGAGCTTGCTCTGCGCCCTCGTCATCGGCCTTTCGCCGGCGCTTCACACGTTCGGCTCGGGCTTACGCGCGCGCAACTCCAGCAGCGTAAAGGGCGCTCGGGATGATGTACGGTCCGAACTGGTTCGCTCCATCCTCGTCGTCATGGAAGTGGCTCTTTCCTTTCTTCTTCTCATCGGCTCCGGCCTGCTTTTTACCAGCTTCAATTCACTCACGAGAACTGATTTTGGATTCGACCCCAAAGATATTCTCTACGTGCGGCCCTATTTGCCGCGCCCACAATTTGCTTCGCGCGAAATGCAAAACGCATTCACGCAAAATTTATTGCAACGAATCTCTTCCCTGCCGGGAGTTACGTCCGTCGCTGAATCTATGTTGATTCCGCCGCTCAACTGGGATTGGAGCGACACCATCATTCCCGGCAGGCCACACACGGAGCGCTGGACCACGAAATACACAATCTGCAGTGAAGGTTTCTTTCAGACTTTCGACCTTCGGCCAATTTTAGGACGAACCTTTTCGTCCGCCGATGTACAAGCCGAACGGCGCGTTGCTGTCGTTAACGATATCTTTGTCAAAACATACTTCCCTTCACAGAATCCGATTGGCCGGAGTTTCAAGCTGCAAGTCCTCGACCGGACTTTCCTTGACGTTCCCCACGATATCTATTTCGAAATCGTCGGCGTCGTCACCGGAATAAAATCGCGTGACGAACGAAACCTCTCATGGGAATCCGCGCCTCAGGCTTTCGTCCCCTACAGCATTCAGGGATTCAGTCACCGAATCTTTTTCGCCAGAACATCTCGCGATCCGCATGAAGTCCTGGCCGAAGTGCAGCGCGAAGTCCGCGCCATTTCTCCCGGACAGGGCGAGTGGTCCTCGGGCATCATAGCTGACGTCTTGAACGACTATTACCGCGGACCTCGTTTTGAATTATTCACGCTCTCGGCATTCTCGGGCACCGCGCTCCTGCTATCTGCAATCGGCATCTTCAGCGTCATGGCCTACACCGTTTCGTTGCGCACGCAAGAAATCGGCATTCGCATCGCTCTTGGCGCTTCAAGTTCTGCCATTTTGCGCACGACAATGTGGTGGGGAGCGACGCGCGTCCTCGGCGGGCTCGTTCTTGGCGGCGTCTTCACCGTGTTGACATCCAAACTCCTGCGCGGCTGCCTCATCGAATTCCCTCCCGTCGATCCGTTAATTCTCCTCGGTACGGCCACCGGCCTCTTTTCCGTTGGCCTGGTAGCCTGTTACCTCCCAGCCAGCCGCGCCTCCAAAGTCGACCCCATGGTCGCCCTGCGCTATGAATAATTTCTTCAAATTTCATCAAACTTTTTCTCCCCACCTTTCGTCTTTACCTGTGGGATGGCAACACATTTCCTGTGGCATTCGCACAGGAGTACTGGTATCGTGCTGTGGACATCCCACAGGAGCGACAAAATATGGCACCTTCGGAACCCAAACTCGACCTTCTCCAGGGCACGCTCGACCTTATGGTCCTTCAAACGTTGGCCACGCTCGGTCCGCAACACGGCTACGGCATCGCTCGCCGCATTGAGCAGGTCAGCGGCGACGCCATCCTCCTGAATCAAGGTACGATTTACGCTTCGCTCGTCCGCCTCCAGCAGCGCGGCTGGATCTCCGCCGAATGGGGCACATCGGACAACAATCGCAAAGCCAAGTTTTACTCCATCACCAAAAGCGGCCGCAAGCAGCTTTCGACCGACATGTCCTATTGGCAGCGCCTCACCGGGGTCATCGGCCGTGTTCTCGCGATGCAAGACGAAGGAGAGAACTGATGACGTTCTCCTTCCGTGAATCGCTGCTTCGCATTCAATCCTTCGCACGCAAGAAGCCGCTCGATCGCGATCTTGCCGAAGAAATGGCATCTCATCTCCAGTTCGCGATCGAAGAAAATATTCAAAACGGAATGTCTCCGCAAGAAGCCGAACGTCAAGCTCGCATTAG
>DATLVG010000048.1:0-4482 GCA_035577625.1 Candidatus Dormiibacterota bacterium | reverse complement strand
TACGACATTTACAACGCCGTGCGCAATCTCTGGGGCGGAGCGCTTCGCGACAAGATTCTCCAGCGCAAAGGAACTCTCGTGATTCGCCCGGACTCCGGCGACGCCGTCACCGTTCTCGAAGAGCTCTTCAAGATCGTCTCCGAAGTCTTCGGCTATGATGTGAACAAAAAAGGCTGGAAGACCACTGTCCCGTGCGTCCGTTTCATTCAGGGCGACGGCGTCAACTACTACACTATTCAAAACATCACCGCTCAGCTCACGCGCAAAGGCTGGTCCCAGGACATCTGGAGTTACGGCATGGGCGGCGCGCTGCTCCAGCAAATGAATCGCGACACGCTCAAATTTGCGCTGAAATGTTCCGCCATCGATCGTGGGGGACAATGGCACAACGTCTACAAAAATCCCAAAACCGATCCCTCAAAAGCCAGCAAAGGCGGCCGCTTCAACCTGGTTCACAACGGCAAGGAATTCGTCACCGTCGAAGTGCTCAACGATTCTCCCAATCCCGATAATTCCGCCCTCGGCACGAACGCCCTCGAAACCATTCTCGAGGATGGCAAAGTCCTCCGCGACATGACCCTCCAGGAAGTCCGCGACATCGCCGTCAAATACGACACCTACAATGAAACCGCCTAATTTCGCCGGTAGTGGCCGATCCTTTGATCGGCTCTCTCCTCGTGTCGATACAATCCTTGCTCCCAGGTCATTTCTTCACAAACAAAACGCAATAATCGCTCGTCGGCCAGTCCTCGGCGACTTTATCGAGCACGAATCCCGCCCTCGTTACTTCATCAATCAAAATCTTCTGCTGGATTCCGTGGTCCTCGCGGTCTTTCGGCACTCCTTTCACCTTGCCGTACTCTGGATGAGGCGGAAAATCAATGATCGCGAGTTTTCCGCCGGGCTTCAGCGAACGCAGAATGCTCGCGTCAAACTCCAGCGGCTTCGCCAAATGATGGTATACGCGCCGCAAAAAAATCGCGTCGCAGCACAACGCCGGCAAATTCGTTTCCGCGTCGCCACTCTCCACAACTTGGACGTTTTTCAAACTCCGTTTTGTGATTTCGTTGCGGAGCTTCGCAAGTTTTTCTTTGTCGATTTCCGTCGCAAACACTTTTCCAGAAGTTCCCACGACGTCCGCGGCAGCGAATGCGTAACTCCCATCTCCCGCGCCAATGTCCGCAACGGAGGTTCCCTGTTTCCATTCCAGGAGCGCCGCAAGCTTGGGAATTTCATCCGCGGCGGAGGCCCTCGCATGCAGCGCGAGTACAAGGGACGCTGCTGCGGCACAACTCAACGCAAACAGAAACCATTTCGTCCTAATGGTTTTTCGGCTCATGGGAGATTCACTCTTTCGGTGCGGGAAGGCCGCGCTCTAACAGAGCGCAGCTCAGTCTTCGCCGATGTCTTCGTGCCACAGCGCCGGATTCTCCGCGATAAAATTGCCCAGCATCTGCACACATTCTTTAGACGCAAGATCGATGACTTTGATTCCGTTTTCCTGAAGCCAATCGATACCCCCGCGAAAATTCACGGATTCGCCCACAATCACAGTTGCGATTCCGAATTGCCGGATCAATCCGCTGCAATACCAGCACGGCGCAAGCGTCGTCACCATGATTTTGTCCCGATAGCTTTTCTGGCGGCCCGCTTTGCGAAACGCATCAGTCTCTCCGTGCGCCGAGGGGTCCCCGTCCTGCACCCGCCGGTTGTGCCCGCTCCCCAGGAGTTTTCCGGCATCGTCAAAGAGGGCCGCGCCGATCGGAATTCCGCCCTCCGCGAGCCCACGCCGCGCCTCTTCGACCGCCGTTTCGAGCAACGTCAAATATTTCATTTCAGAGACGCTTCGACCTTTTTGCCGTATTCGCGGGCTTTGGCGAGGATTTCGGGTTCGTTGAGCGTGAGAAGTTTTTTGTCGCGCATCACGACGCGGCCGTCGATCACCACAGTTTCCACGTCACTCCCTTTTAGCGCGTACGCGAGTTGCGCATAGACGTCGAACATGGGAACGGCGTTCGGTTCGTCCAGGCTGATGAAAATGATATCCGCTTTCTTTCCAATCTCGAGCGAGCCGATTTCTTTTTCCATGTGCAGAGCTTTTGCCCCTTCGATGGTGGCCATCTCCACCACGGATTTTGCGCCGAGCGCGCGGGGGTCCATCTTGGTTATTTTTTGCAGTTTCGCGGCAAGGTCCATCTCTTCCATCAGGTCGAGGTCGTTGTTGCTGCCGGCTGGGCCGTCGGTGCCGAGGCCGACCGCGATACCGGCGGCACGCTCTTCGATCACCGGAGCCACGCCGCTCGCGAGCATCATGTTGCTCGAAGGATTGTGCACGCAGCCTACATGGCGCTCCGCAAGAATTTTGCGGTCTTTTTCATCGACGAAAATGCAGTGCGCCGCGACCACGTCTGGCCCAAGGACGCCGGCCTTATCAAGATCCTGCACGGGAGTAAGGCCGTTCTGCTTGAGACTGTCGTCCAACTCCTTTTTCATTTCGGCAACATGAATGAGGATAGGCGCGTGATATTTGCGCGCAAGAGCGGCGGAATCCTCGAGAGTTTTCTTTGAGCAAGTGTAAATGGAATGCGGCGCGGCGGCAGCGTGAATGAGCGGATCGCCCTGCCAGCGCTTCAGAAATCTTTCGGTGTATTCCAGCATGGCAGCGTTGGTTTTATTGTCTGGCGCTGGAAAATCGATGAACGTTTCGCCGAGCACGCCGCGCATGCCGGCGGCCTTGGTTTCTTCGGCGACGGCATCTTCGAAGTAATACATGTCCGCGAACGTCGTGATGCCAGAACGAATTTGTTCGGCGGCCGCGAGCCGCGTGCCCCATCTCACGAAATCCTCGGTTACGTTTTTCGCCTCGGCCGGAAAAATATATTTTCGCAGCCAGTCATCGAGCGTGACATCATCGTGCAAACCTCGCAACAAGGACATCGCAGCGTGCGTGTGCCCGTTAATGAAGCCCGGCAGGACCAGCGCGCCTTTGGCTTCGATGGTTTGCTTGCTGAAGATCGGCCCATTCGGCATTTGAGGAAGGCCCTCGCCGATAGTAATGATGGAATCGCCCTTAACGATCACGTATCCGTTCTCGATGATGCGGCGGTCCGCATCCATGGTGACAACCGTGCCGCCAGTGATCAGGAGATCGACGAAATTGGCCGGCTTTGCGGAGGCAGGTGTCTGTCCCTGCGCTGACGTTTTCGGGGCGCCCGCTGAAATCATCATCACGCAGGCCAGCCCGACGGCCGTTACCCATTTTCCAATTCGATTAGGATTCATTTTCTTTCCCTGTTTGTCACAAGTTGGAGGAATCGAACGGTTTCGGAAACAGATCGCGCATCTGCAGCGTTTCGATTTTCCCTCTTAAATTTGCCAGAATCACGGGGACATCGCCGCAAAATTCCCAAATCAGCTGGCGGCATGCGCCGCAAGGCGGCGTGAGCGTATCCGTGTCCGTGACGACAGCGATGGCGTCAAATCCGCGCTCGCCTTCGCTCATGGCCTTAAAAATCGCGACGCGCTCGGCGCAGACAGTCAGTCCATAGGTTGCGTTTTCCACGTTGCAACCGCCGAAGATTCTGCCCGAAGTAGCGTGCAACGCGGCTCCAACGCGAAAATTCGAGAACGGCGCGTGGGCATTTTCGCGCGCTTGCCGCGCGGCTTCGATGAGCGGGTCATGTTCCGTCACAGCGTGATCCTCCAATAAAGGCGAAGAGAGATTTCATCTCGCAAAAACCGCGAGATGACGAAGAGATCTCGCTTCGCTCGAAATGACGGTGGTTTGGTTTTGAGATAATCATGCAACCTCGGCGGCAATGCGAGGAATCACCGTTTTAAGCAGCGCGATGAATTGGCTGCGGACACGCTCGCCGGTCTCAAGAACTTCTTTGTGGTCGAGCGGCCGATCGAGAATGCCGGCGGCCGCGTTCGTCACACAAGATATGCCCAGCACGCGCATGCCGCAGTGGCGCGCGGCAATCACCTCGGGTACAGTGGACATCCCGACAAGGTCCGCTCCATTGGTCCGCAAATATCGTATTTCAGCGGGAGTTTCGTAGCTTGGACCTGGCAGCGCGGCATAGACGCCTTCGTACAGACCAATGTGATTGCGGTTTCCTTCGCCGACTGTCATTTCGCGGAACCTTCTGTCATAGGCCACGGTCATGTCCGGGAACCGCGGGCCGAATCGCTCATCATTGGGGCCGGTAAGGGGGTTCACGCCCTGCAGGTTGATGTGATCTTTGATCACCACGAGCTCGCCCTGCGTGAATTCACGTTTGATCCCTCCGGCGGCATTGGTGAGGATGACCGCTTTCACGCCCATTCGCGAAAAAACCCGGATGGGAAACGCAACGTCTTTGGCGGAATAACCCTCGTAGAGATGGACGCGGCCTTGCATCCCAGCAACAGGAATATCCCCGACCATCCCGACAACGAGCCTGCCCGCGTGGCCGATGGCGGTAGATCTTGGGAAATGCG